>JAADEA010000032.1 GCA_013153675.1 Campylobacterota bacterium | reverse complement strand
TTTCTTTTTGCATATGTTGTTGCTATTTTTTTGGGATATATATATGTATTTATTTTTAATGCTCCTATTTTAAGAGATATATTTATTGGAAATTACAATTTAAATAATTTAGTTGCTTTTGTTCCTGTCGTTGATTTTTCAATTTTGAGTGCTATATTTTTTATATTTGTTATTCCATTTTTTGCTGCTATTTTAATACCTGTATGGAAGATTGCCACTATTACCCCTAAGGAGGCTATGCTTTGAGTTTAATTAAATTAGAAAATGTATATAAAGAGTATAAAGATGTAAATAGTTCATTTTTAGCCCTAAAAGATATAAATTTAGAGATAAAAAAGAATGAATTAGTAATTTTAGAGGGAATTAGTGGAAGTGGAAAGTCTACTCTTTTATCCATAATTGGAGGTATAGATTTTCCAACTCAAGGAAAAGTAGAAGTAGATGGTAAAATTATCTCAAAGCTGCCAGATTATCATTTATCTAAATTTAGAAACAAAACAATTGGTTTTGTCTTTCAACATTTTAATTTGATTGATAATTTATCTTTGTTAGATAATATTTTAATGCCGTTAGTAGTTGCTAAAGAGAATTTAAAAGATGCTATAAAAAGAGCTAAAGAGATTGCAAAAATTCTTAAAATAGATACTAAACTAAAGGTAGAAGTAAAAAGGCTATCTGGAGGGGAGAAACAAAGGGGAGCTATTGCAAGAGCATTAATAAATAATGCTTCAATTATCCTTTTTGATGAACCAACTGCAAATTTAGATAGAGATAACTCTTTAAACTTTTTAGAGATATTAAAAGAGCTAAAGAGTATGGGCAAAACAATTATAGTTGCAACCCATGATCCAATATTTAATAAGTTAGATTCTATTAGAAAAGTTAAAATAGAAAATGGACAAATTGTAAAATGAATCCAATTCTTTTAAATATTAATGTAATAATATATTTAATTTCTGAATCAATTTTATTTATATTTATATTGTATGCCTTTTTAAATACCCTTTATATATTAAGTAGATGGGATTTTAAAAGTTTTACTACACGACAATATAATTTAGAAAGAAGAGCCTATTTAATAGTTACTATTATCTCCTTTATCTTTATAGTAAAATTTTTTTTGCTTCCATTTTTTGTCTTTACCATAGATGGATTAAATACTCTTGTTCCAGGAGCTATGTGTGCTGCTGGAGTAATTAGCGCAAATAGTTATGGGATGGCTCTTTTATTTTTAAAACTTTTAATTATATTTTTTCTTATTTTTTGGCTTTTAATTAATAAGTATGATTTATTAAGTATAGATTATAGATTTTTTAAATTTAAAAATTATCTCTTTTTGCTAATAGCCATATTATTTGCTATTGAGATATATTATGATTTTAACTACTTTTTAAATATAGATATCTCAAAACCTGTTAGTTGCTGTTCTACTCTTTTTGGACAATTAGAAGGCGCTAATCCTTTACCTTTTGGGCTTGATCAAAAGATGTTATTAATCTTATTTTATCTCCTATTTCTTGGAGTGATTTTTTCATATTTTAGTAATAAAATTTTGCATATCTTCTTTTTGATATTATTTTTGATAATTTCTTATTATGGGGTTACATATTTTTTTGGAACATATATTTATGAACTTCCAACTCACAAATGTCCATTTTGTATGCTTCAAAAAGAGTATTTTTATATAGGCTATTTAATTTGGGGAAGTTTATTTCTTGGATCATTTTTGGGAATTAGTGCCAATTTAATTGAGCTTATTTTTAGATTGGATTTAACAAAGTATAAAAAGATATCTATTTTACTTTTAGTCATATTTACTATAATAGTTTCACTCTATCCTTTAATGTTTTATCTTAGAAATGGAGTTTGGTTATGAAAAAGATAATGCCTATTTTAACAACAGCAATTTTTTTGGCAGTAATTGGGATAATATTTGTTTCAGTAGCAAAAAAAGAGGAGCCAATTACAATTATAAAAGATAATTTCTCTAAAAAGCCTTTGCCAATTAAGATTAACTATACAAATGATACTCAATGTAAAATGCTAATAAAGACTCAAATAAATGCAGCAGAGGCTATTGCTCCAGATGGTAGAACATGGTTTTTTGATGATCCAGGATGTTTAGTTTTGTGGCTTGAGAATAAGCCATGGAAAGATAAAGCAAAGCTATGGGTATATACTATTGATACCCATAGATGGATAGATGCTAAAAAAGCATATTATGGGATAAAAGATCATACAGCAATGCATTATGGTTTTGGGGCAAGAGAGAAAAAGTGTAGTGAGTGTATCTCTTTTGATGAGATGAGAGCAAGAATGTTAAGGGGAGAGAATTTAACAAACCCAAAAATTAGAAAGAAATTATTAGGATATTAAATGGGTATAGTAGATATATTAGCTGTAATTAGTGCAGCTTTTTTTGGCTCTTTTGGGCACTGTTTGGGAATGTGTGGAGGAATTGTAATCGCCTATTCCTCTTCAAAAATAGATAAAAATTGGAGTAAAAAGAGAGAGATTCTTGCTCATTTGCTATACTCTTTTGGTAGAGTAACTACCTATACTTTTCTTGGAGCTATTTTTGGTTATTTGGGTGGAGTAGCCCAGTTTAATGGAGTAGCTACTGGAATTTTAACAATTATTGCCGGTATTTTTATGATTTTAGCTGGACTATCTTTAATTGGAAAGATTAAGTTTTTAACAAAGCTTGAATATTCTCTCTCAAGTAGCTCTTTTTATAAGAGAGCCTTTTTATATTTAATAAAAGATAGATCTTTATATAGTTTTTTTCTACTTGGATTATTAAACGGACTTTTACCATGCGGGCTTGTATATTTCTTTGCAGTTGAGGCAGCAAGTAGTGGTTCTCCTTTTTGGGGTGCTTTAATAATGTTTATTTTTGGTATTAGTACTATTCCAGCTCTACTTGGGCTTGGTATTTTTAGCTCTTTATTTACAAAAACAAGTTTTAGATCAGTTATGATAAATTTAGCAGCGCTTGTGGTAGTTATCTATGGAGTTTATACAATATATCGTGGATATGACTTTATTATTCATCCTCAAAAATCTCTTTTAAATTGTTGTGAGAGTGAGGCAGATGTTAAAAAGCAAGAGTCAAATATTACCTTTGAGAACTATTTTAAGGAGGCTAAGTAACAACTCTTTAAAATTTTTTTGATATACTTGTGGGATAAATATTTACTATATAGGAGCAAGCGATGGCAATTTTTGATGAAGTTAAAGAAGTTGTAGTAGAGCAATTAAATGTAAATCCAGATGAAGTTAAAGAGGATTCTAAATTTGTTGAAGATTTAGGTGCTGATAGCTTAGATGTTGTTGAGCTTGTAATGGCTCTTGAAGAGAAATTTGATATTGAGATTCCAGATGAGGATGCGCAAAATATCCAAACTGTTGGAGATGCTGTAAAGTTTATTGAAGCGAAAAAAGCTTAATTATTCCCCTTCTTAGGGGTTATTGTAGAAGAATTCTGCGGAGTTTTTCTACAATGAAAAAAGCTTGAGGAGTTTGAGTGAGAAGAGTAGTAATTACTGGGCTTGGAATGATTAATAGTGTAGGTCACAATAAAGATGAAGCATTTAAAGCAATAGTAAATGGTGAGTGTGGGGTTGATAGAATTACTCTTTTTGATCCTCAAAATTTTTCTGCTCAAATAGCAGCTGAGGTTAAAAATTTTGATCCAAAAGAGGTAATGGATCCAAAAGAGGTAAAAAAGGCTGATAGATTTATTCAGCTTGGAATTAAAGCTGCAAAAGAGGCAATTGAAGATAGCGGAATTGATGATAGTGTAGATAGAGATAGATTTGGAATTAGTTGTGCTTCTGGTATTGGAGGTTTGCCAAATATTGAGAAAAACTCCATTATTTGTGAAACAAGAGGACCAAGAAGAATTTCTCCATTTTTTATTCCATCTGCTCTTGCTAATATGCTTGGAGGATTTGTATCTATCTATCATAATCTAAAGGGTCCAAATTTAGCTTCTGTAACAGCTTGTGCCGCTGGAACTCATGCAATTAATGAGGCTGCTAAAACTATTATTTTAAATGGGGCTGATAGAATGCTTGTAGTTGGTGCTGAGGCTGCAATTTGTCCTGTTGGAATTGGAGGATTTGCAGCAATGAAGGCTCTTTCTACAAGAAATGATGATCCAAAAAGAGCTTCAAGACCTTTTGATAAAGAAAGAGATGGATTTGTAATGGGAGAGGGTGCTGGAGCATTGGTTTTAGAAGAGCTTGAGAGTGCTAAAGCAAGAGGCGCTAAGATCTATGCAGAACTTATTGGTTTTGGAGAAAGTTCAGATGCTAATCATATTACTACTCCAACAACTGATGGACCTCTAAGAGCAATGAGGGCTGCTTATTTAATGGCAAACTCTCCTAAAATAGATTATATCAATGCTCATGGTACATCTACGCCAATTAATGATAGAAATGAGACAGCAGCAATTAAATTATTATTTGGAGGAAAAGAGAATTGTCCTCCAATAAGTTCTACAAAGGGACAAATTGGTCACTGTTTAGGAGCGGCTGGATCTATTGAAGCAGTAATTACTCTAATGGCTATGGAAAATAGTATTATTCCTCCTACTATTAATTATGAGGTGCCAGATGAGGATTGTGATTTAGATTATGTACCAAATAAGGCAAGAGAGGCTAATATTGAGGTGGCAATGAGTAATTCTTTTGGTTTTGGTGGTACAAATGGTGTTGTGATTTTTAAAAAATTTAGAGGATAGGGATGGCTACATATTTAGATTTTGAAAAGCCGATTGAGCAACTTCAAGCAGATTTAGAGAGTGCTAAAGCAAGAGGCGATATTGATGCTGTTGAGATTTTAAATAAAGAGTTGGAAAAAGAGGTAAAAAAGATCTTTACTTCTTTGAGTGATTATCAAAAACTTCAACTTGCAAGACATCCAGATAGACCATATGCTCTTGATTATATTAGACTTATTTTAAAAGATAGAGTTGAGATTCATGGAGATAGAACTTTTAGAGATGATCCTGCAATTATTTGCTATTTAGGCTGGATTGATGGTCAAAAGACTATGGTTATTGGAGAGCAAAAAGGAAGAGGAACTAAGCATAAAATTAGAAGAAATTTTGGTATGCCTCATCCAGAAGGATATAGAAAAGCTCTAAGAGTAGCAAAAATGGCGGAAAAGTTTAATATTCCTCTTTTAATGTTAATAGATACTCCAGGGGCATATCCAGGAATTGGAGCAGAGGAGAGAGGTCAGAGTGAGGCAATTGCAAGAAATCTTTTTGAGTTTTCTGGATTGAAGGTTCCAATTATTTCAGTAGTAATTGGAGAAGGAGGAAGTGGAGGAGCTTTAGCAATAGGTGTAGCTGATAAATTGGCGATGATGAGATATTCTGTATTTTCAGTTATATCACCAGAGGGGTGCAGTGCAATTTTGTGGAATGATCCAAGCAAGGTTGAACAAGCTACAAAAGCTCTAAAGATTACTCCAGATGCTCTAAAAGAGTTTGGTTTAATTGATGATATTATTGAAGAGCCTATTATTGGAGCTCATAGAGATAAAGAGGCTGCTGCAAATGCTCTAAAGAGATACTATTTAGATTCTCTAAAAGAGTTAAAAGAGTTAACTAAAGAGGATCTATTAGAGAGAAGATATAAAAAGTTGATCTCTATGGGAGCTTATAAAGAGTAGATGATCTTAGCTGATTTTGGGAATAGTAGAGCTCACCTCTATTTAGATAATAATTTAATAATTCATATCTCTTATGAGCGTTTATATAAAGAGTTTGCAAATAAAGAGATCTATTATATTTGTGTAAATAGGAAAGAATATCCAAGGATTAAGAGTATTAAAAAGTGGATAGAACTATCGCCTTATATTAAAATTAATGGTGAATATGAGGGCATGGGAGTAGATAGAAAAGCCCTTTTATTAAGTAGGGGAGATGGATTATATATTGATGCAGGAAGTGCAATTACAATTGATTATATAAAAGCTAATAGGTATGAAGGTGGAGTAATTATAGCTGGTTTTAAAAGACAACTTGAAGCTCTAAAGAGTCTATCTTTAGAATTAAAAAGATTTAAAGCAATTGATAAACCTCTTCAAAAGAGTACAGAAGCTCAAATTGTATCTGGACTAATTTCTCCTATTATCTCTTTAATAAATAGCTTTAATGAGGATAGAATCTATATTACGGGAGGAGATGGAAGAGCAATTGCTAACTATTTAAATAATGCTATATATGAAGAGGCTCTTATTTTTGAAGGATTAAAGAAGGTATTAAAGGATATATCTTGTTAACGATTGCATTACCAAAGGGAAGAATTGCAAAGGAGACGCTTGCTATATTTTCCAATATTTTTAATAAAGAGTTTAATTTTGAGAGTAGAAAATTGATTTTAGATGAGGGTGGTTTTAGATTTTTAAATGTAAGGAATCAAGATGTTCCTACATATGTGGAGTATGGAGCTGCAGATTTAGGAGTAGTAGGATTAGATGTAATAAAAGAAAAAGAGCTTGATATTATTGATCTTTTAGATTTAAATATAGGAAAGTGTAAAGTTGCAATTGGAATAAAAAATAAAGATACTCTAAATTGGAGTAGACCAGATATAAAAGTGGCTACAAAGATGGTAAATATTACCAAAAACTACTTTTCTAAAAAGGCAGTTGGAGTTGAAGTTATAAAGCTTTATGGTTCAATTGAGCTTGCTCCATTAGTGGGGCTTGCCGATGCTATTGTTGATATAGTTGAAACTGGCAATACGATGAGAGAGAATGGTTTAAAAGTAGCAGAGGTTATAATGGATTCATCTGCTCATTTAATAGCTAATAAAAATAGTTTTTACCAAAAAAAGGAGGAGATCCTATCTTTATATAAAAAGCTAAAAGAAGCAATTGATGGCAAATAGTTATGCATTAGATCTATATGGAGAGGTAGAGGATCTTTTAAAGTTAGATTCTTCTACCCAGAAGCTTCACTCTATCTATTTAAAAAAGCTAAATAAAATTAAATTTAATTCTCTTTTAGATATAGGAAGTGGTAATGGAAACTTTTTGCTAAAAGTTAAAAAGAGATATAAAAATATAGATATTATGGGTATAGAAAAAAGCCCTTATATGAGAAAAATCTCTTTAAAAAAGGGAGTTAGTGTATATAGCTCTTTAGATGAAATAGATAGAGAGTTTGATATTGCAGTAGCTATATTTGATATGGTAAATTATTTATCATTTAAAGAGTTAAAAGAGTTTTTTGAAAAATTATATTTAAAGTTAAA
>JAADEA010000014.1 GCA_013153675.1 Campylobacterota bacterium | reverse complement strand
AGGTAGAAAAAGTATTGCCATATATTCTTTATAACCATTTTGAGCTATTAATATAGCACTCCAAATGGAAAAAATAGGAAAAATTATTAATAATGCAAGAGGTAAAAAGTTCTTTTTTATAAAATCTTCTAATTTGTCTATCTTTATTGTAAGAGAATCCATTATTAAAATAGACTCTTTTTTCACCGTGGCATCCTATATTCATTGATCTCAAAGGCAGTTAATTCTCTGCTGTCACCTCCATCAATTTCGTTTTGTAAAAGAGCAATAATTGGCTTTTTAAATCCTCTTAAATAGCCATATTTTCTTTTGTGTTTGTGTAGAAGTTTATTACCTTCTTCTTTTAATTTTTGAAGTTGTTTTTCTATTTGACTATTTTCCTTAGAGATATCTTCCATCTTTAAAGCTTTTTTAAATATATTTTTTGAGAGTTAAAATTATATCATGGAGGTAAAATTTTTTTATAAGCGAAGTTATATTGGCATAATGGGATTATTATCTTAAAAGTATATTGTAGATTAATAAAGAAAAAATTTATTTTTTTATTATTAATTTTTAAAAATAAATTTTCTGTAAAGAGCTATTTAATTTCTAAATAAAAGTTATTAAATCCCTGCTCTCCCTTTTTGATTAAAGAGTCGCTTTTGCCTCTTTCAAAAAGATTTACCCAATTAACAAACTTCTTTTTTGCGTAGCTTTTTGAAACTGCCCTTATAAAAATTTTTGGGCTTATATTTGAATGGAGTATAAATTGCATAGAGTATCTTTTATATTTTATTGGCTCCTCAATAACTCCTTCATATAGGGTATATTTTGATTTAATATTTCTTTTTAAGTTTTTATTAAATATTTTAGAACCTTTAGGATATATTTTGATTTTCTTAAAGCCTCTATTTTCTATTGTCTCTATTTTAGCTTTGGGTAAATTTGGGAAAGATATGCTCAACCAAATTTTTTCAAAATCATCTTTATAAGGTATAAGATCTACTTTTATAAGATATCCACTTTTGTGTTTTTTTATTTTTATTAAAAAGCCACCATTAGCAGTAGAATAGATTCTATAAAAGTAATCTTTTTTTGATAGTTTATAGATTAGAGAATCTTTTTTTATTAAATTTCTAATTGCTTCATATGGAACAAAAAAATAGGTATAACCTTCACTATAAGGTTTTATAATATATGGACCATAAAAAAATTCTATTCCATCTCCTCTTAAACCAAAATCACCTAATATAAATTTATTTTCAAACCAATTATCATCTGTGAGAGGTTGATTTGCTTTTAAGTTATGTTCTCTTTTATAAAATTTAAGAGCTATTTTTTTAAATTCTTCTATATCTGTAATAAAATCTTTTAGATTTATATCTTTATTGCTATTATAAAAATAGTTATAATATTCATTACTTCCAATTGGATGGGCTCCTCCTTCGTAAGAAGATGAAGAGATTATAAAAGTATATGTAAAGGGTGTAGTAATATAGATATATCCATATCTATTTAAAAACCACTGTTGAGATATAAGATATTCATCATCCTCTTCTTTAAAACTATCTATTGCATCATAAGCGCTTTTTGTTAAATTGTCATCTTTATACAAAGATATAATCTGCTTTTTATGTTTTATTAGAGCTTTAAATTTCTCTTTATCAAAATGGATAGGATAGATAATATTTTTTTCTATATCCATCCATACCTTATTTATTGGAAAAGAGATCTTCTCTTTTTTTTCTTTATACCAGATATTAGGAGACTTTTCTAATAATATTGGCTCAATTAGATTATTATCTCCTACTAAAATTGATAGAAATAAAAATAAACCTATAATGACTCTTTTCATCTTTTACTCCTTTAAAGTATCTTAAAATATTATACTACTTTTTAGTGGGAAAAGAGTATGAAATTTAATGTTTCATAGAGTTACAACTATATTTTGAAATATTGAAATATCTATTAGCTCAAAGCAAAATAAACAAAAAATCTGTTACTATGTGGCACGCTGGTTGTTTAAAGCAGTTTAACAACCTAAAATAAAGAAAATATCCAAAGGGGTTTTTATGTCGCATATCCAGACCCAGCATCCATATTTTGGAGCATTTATTCTATTTATTCTAACAGTGGTAATCTTTCCACTCACATTAGCTTTAGTGAGGTATATAAGCCGAAAACTTGCGAGGCTTGATACAGAAAAGTTAAAAAGTGCAATTTATGAGTGTGGTCCTATGCCAAATAGGCAGCCAAATAGGATCTCGGCTCAATTTTATCTAATTGCCCTTTTGTTTATTTTATTTGATGTAGAGATTGTTTTTATGTTTCCTTGGGCTTTAGATTTTAAAATTTTAGGATGGTTTGGTTTTGCTGAAATGATTCTCTTTATAGTTTTACTTGCTATTGGATTTATATATGCATGGAAGAAAGGAGCCTTACAATGGCACAGCATCAAGTAAATTATGCTTCAAGTGGAGGTTTGCCAGTAGTTTTAACCTCTGTGGATAAACTTATTAACTGGGGAAGATCAAACTCCCTTTGGCCTTTAACTTATGGTCTTGCCTGTTGCGCAATTGAGATGATGGCAGCAGGGGCAAGTAGATATGACTTTGATAGGATGGGTGTTATTTTTAGAGCAAGTCCAAGACAAGCAGATGTAATGATTCTTGCTGGAACACTTACGAAAAAACATGCTGAGTTTACAAGAAGATTATATGATCAAATGGCAGAGCCTAAATGGGTAGTTTCAATGGGAAGCTGTGCAAATACAGGTGGAATGTTTAATACATATGCAGTAGTGCAAGGAGTTGATAGAATAGTTCCAGTAGATATCTATTTACCAGGATGTGCGCCACGCCCAGAGACTCTTCAATATGCTATTTTAATGCTTCAAAAAAAGATTAGAAGAGAACCAGCAGATATGAAAAAAAGAAAACTACAAAGGTTTATATAATGAGACCCTATAGACCAAAAGGAAATCTTCAAAAGAAAGCAAAATATACAGATAGATTTTGGGTTGCTCCACAGGTTCCAAGAGAAGAGGTGCCACAAGGGAGCCATTTTGCTGAGGTGTTAGAAAAGCTAAAGGCAAGAGGTGTAGAGATTTTAGATAGTTATATTGAAACTCTTAATTTAGTTATTCATATTAAACCTTCTCAGAATGTTTTAACTCTAAAATCTCTCAAAGAAGATAGTTGTTATGAGATGTGTTCTGAGCTTAGTGCAATTGATTATTTGGCTCAAGATGGAGAATTTGAGATCTTTTATCAACTTTTAAATTTAAAAGAGGCAAAGAGAGTAAGAGTATTAACAAGAATTAAAGAGAATGAATCAATTGAGTCAATCGTTCCTCTTTATAAAATGGCACACTTTGCCGAAAGAGAGATGTATGATATGTTTGGTATATATGTAAATAACCATCCATATCTAAAAAGAATTATTATGCCAGATGATTGGGTAGGACATCCATTAAGAAAAGATTATCCTCTTCAAGGGGATGAACATGCTCAATGGTATGAAGTTGATAAGATTTTTGGAAAAGAGTATAGAGATATTATAGGACCAGAGCTTAGAGATCCTGCAAGAGTTGATAGGTATGATACAAAACGTTTTGCAAGAATTAACCATGAAGTGCCTTTTGGGGCTGATCCAGAGCTTGTAGATAAGACAATTACAAAAGTTGAATATCCAAAAACAGCATTTGTTGATTATACAAAAGAGTCTAAGCAACTTGATAAGAGAAAGTAGGAGTTGAGAATGCAACAACCAAATAGATTGGAACCTTTTTTTGAGAATTTAAATTTTGAGCGTGATGATAATACAATGGTAATAAACTTTGGTCCTCAGCATCCATCAGCTCATGGACAGTTAAGATTGATACTTGAGTTAGATGGAGAAAAGGTCAAAAAAGCATATCCTGATATTGGCTATCTTCATAGAGGTGTAGAGAAGATGGCTGAAAATATGATATATAATGAATTTTTGCCAACTACTGATAGATTAGATTATATTGCCGCAACTTCTAATAACTATGCTTTTGCATTGGCAGTAGAGAGATTGCTTGGAATAGAAGATAAGGTTCCAAGAAGAGCAAAAGTAATTAGAACTATGCTTCTTGAATTAAATAGGATTATCTCCCATCTATTCTTCTTAGCTACTCACGCTCTTGATGTTGGAGCAATGAGTATCTTTTTATATGCATTTAGGGAGAGAGAGTATGCAATGGATTTAATGGAGGATTATTGTGGTGCAAGACTTACGCATAGTGCTGTAAGAATTGGTGGAGTACCACTTGATTTACCTCCAGGATGGCTTACACAACTTTCTCAATATTTAGACTCTCTTCCAGAGCAGATAAAATTATATGATGATCTATTAAAAGAGAACAGAATTTGGAGAATGAGACTTGAAGATGTGGGAGTATTAAAGCCAGAAGATGCTCTAAGCTGGGGATGTACAGGAATAATGTTAAGAGGCTCTGGTATAGCTTATGATATTAGAAAAGAGGAGCCTTATGAGCTATATGGAGAGCTTGATTTTGATATTCCTGTAACAGATAGATGCGATAGTTATGGTAGATATCGTTTATATATGGAAGAGATCTATGAGTCTATTAAAATATTAAGACAGCTAATTTCTATCTATCCAAAAACAGAGTCTCAATTAATGGCTCATGTGCCTCAATATATTAATCCTCCAAAAGAGGATATTATGACTCAAAATTATGCCTTAATGCAACATTTTGTATTGGTAACTCAAGGAATGAGACCTCCAAAAGGTAGTGTATATGCTCCAACTGAGTCTCCAAAGGGAGAGCTTGGGTTTTTTATTAGATCTGAGGGTGAACCATATGCTTATAGATTAAAGTGTAGAGCTCCAAGTTTCTTCCATACAGGAGTATTGCAAGATCTATTAGTAGGTACCTATATTGCAGATGTCGTAACGATTATTGGAAGTACAAATATTGTATTTGGTGAAGTAGACCGTTAAAAGGAGATGGGATGAAGAGATATGATTTACGACATTTGCATGATAACTTTTATGATAGAATGGTTGAGTTGATAGAGACAGACTTAAAAGATGGAGAGGTTGGAATCTTTCTATTTGAAGTAGGGGACTTTTCTCCTATTCAAAAGAGTGCAGATATAGTAAAAGAGAGAGGACATGAACTTTTAAACTCTCTTAAGTTCAATGAGGTTGATTGGACTATAGTTGTAAGGAAAAAGGGAAGCTAATGGGAAAAGTTCTCTTTTCTACATGGAGAGGCGAAGTTATAGATAATAGAGGCAAGCCTCAAGAGGAGTGGAGTGAACCATCAGTAAAGTTGCCAGAAGAGTTTGATGAGGGTAAACCTCTTAGAGCCTTTATTGGATGGGATGGAGTTGCTATATATGATGAGAGTGTAGATCCAATTAAGCTTGCCTCTACCTATGCTTTTCAATATCAAAAATATTCAGAGGCTTGTGGAAGATGTGCGCCTGGTAGATGGGGTGGAAGAATTTTATATGATCTTTTAGAAAAGATCTCAAGAGGTGAAGGAGAGTTTGAAGATATTGAACACTTAAGAGAGGTATGCTCAAATATGATGAATACCTCAAAGTGTGAAATAGGAAGAACTGTACCTAAACCTATTTTGGATTTGATGGACTATTTTAAAGATGAGTTTGATAATGCTATTTTAAATAAAACTCCATCAAGAGAGTATGGCAAAGATATAGAATATTACACTAAAGTAACTGCCCCTTGTATGGATATGTGTCCAGCTCATGTAGATATTCCAGCTTATATTGAGGGGGTGAGAGATATGGAGTTTGACCACTCCTTAATTGCTACCCGTCAAACAATGCCATTAGCTCATACGTGTGGAAGAGTTTGTCCTCATCCATGTGAAGATGCATGTAGAAGAGCAAATTTAGATGAGCCAGTATCTATTATGGAGCTAAAAAGAATTGGTGCAGATTATGAAACAGACCATAACTTTAGCTTTTTCCATCCTCAAACTCCAAAACCTCCAAGAAATGATGGTAAAAAAGTAGCTATTGTTGGAGCGGGACCAGCTGGTTTAACTGCTGCTTACTATTTAGGACTTGAAGGAATTCATGTAGATATTTTTGAAGAGTTGCCAGTTCTTGGAGGAGAGGTGGCAGTTGGAGTTCCTCAATATAGAATGCCAGTTGAAAAATATAATAAAGATATTGAACTTGTAACATCTTTGCCAACTGTAAATGTATATATAAATCATAAAGTAGATGCTAATCGCCTAAAAGAGCTTGATAGAGATTATGATGCAGTTTTACTTGCATTTGGAACAAGGCTCTCTAAAAAGATAAGAGCTAAAAATGAAAGAGAAGATATTGAAGGGTATTGGGGAGCTATTGCAATGCTCGATCAGGTGAATTTATGGAATAAATATAGAATAGGAGAGCCAGCTTCTAAAAAGTTAAAAGATAAGGTAGTTGTTTGTGTGGGAGGTGGATTTACCTCTATGGATGTGGTAAGATGTGCTGTAAGAGAGGGAGCAAAAAAGGTTATAATGCTCTATCGCCGTGATGAGAAGACAATTATTAGAAATACTACATATGAAGAGTATCATGAAGCAGTAGAAGAGGGAGTAGAGTTTATCTTCCATGCGGCAGTAGAAGAGATAATTGATGAGAATAATAAATTAAAAAAATTAAAAGTAAATCGCTTTGAACTTGTTCCAGATCCAAATGGTGGAAGACCACAGCTCAAAAAGATTGAAGGAGCAGATTTTGAGATAGAGTGTGACTTCTTAATTCCAGCTGTATCTCAAGCTGCTGACTTATCTATTTTACCAGAAGAGTGGGATATAAAATTGACAAGTTGGAATACTATCTTAACAAATGGAAAAGATTATATGAGCTCTCGTCCAGGATTATTTGCAGCTGGAGATTGTGAGTATGGACCAATGACAATTGTAAATGCAGTGGGGCAGGCAAAGAGAGCTGCAAGTGTAATTAGTAGATATATTTATGATAAGAAGGTCTCCCTAACTCCAGATGAGATTATGGAAGATCACTTAAAGGCTCTAAAAGTATATGACAAGAATGAAAAAATTAAAGGTTGGATGCCAGGAATTCCGAGAGAGGTTAGTGAAAAACTTAGTGTAGAAGAGAGAATTAATAATAATAAAGAGGTAAATTTAGGGTTTACAGGTGAGCAAGCAATTGCAGAAGCAGAGCGCTGTATGCGCTGTTATTATATCTCAATGGCGGTATTATGATGGGTGGAGCTATGATGAGAAAAGAGGTTACAATAAATATAGATGGAAAAGAGATTGTAACTACTAATGATAAAACAATTTTAGAGGTAGCAAGAGAAAATGGTATTTATATACCTACTATGTGTTATTTAACAAAAGTAGAACCTATTGCCTCATGTAGAATGTGTGTTGTAGAGGTAGAAGGGGTAGATGGCTTTATTCTATCTTGTCAAGAGAGGGTAGTTGATGGAGCTAAAATAAAGACAAAT
The DNA here is from genome assembly GCA_013153675.1 of Campylobacterota bacterium. The sequence goes on along the minus strand of JAADEA010000014.1, from coordinate 20,191 downwards.
AGCAAAGCTCTATTTAAAGAGCGCCAAAATATTATGAGATTGTATGACGTTAATCACCCTCTTGAGTGTGGAGTGTGTGATAAAAGTGGAGAGTGTGAGCTTCAAAATAAAACTTTAGAATTTGGTGTTGATACTCAGCTATTTAGTGCAAAAGATCAATTAAGAAAAGTAGAAAATTGGGGATTTATTAGTTATGATCCATCTCTTTGTATTATGTGCGAAAGATGTGTTAGAGTATGTAATGAGATAGTTGGAGATGGAGCTTTAGAGATAGAAGTTGGTGGATATAAATCAAGAATTGTTAAGAAGAAAGATTTAGATAATTGCTCTCAATGTGGTGAATGTATGGCTGTATGTCCAGTAGGTGCTTTAGTTGCTACCCATTTTAAATATACATCTAATGCATGGGAACTTGAATATATTCCATCAAGTTGTGCTCATTGCTCTGCTGGATGTCAATTATATTATAATGTAAAACATACTTCTATTTATAATCCAGAGCCAAAAATATATAGAGTAACTAATGAGTATGAATTTAGTAACCTTTGTGGGGGAGGGCGTTTTGGCTTTGACTTTGAAAATAGAGACGCTAAAAAAGATGAAGAGGCTCTAAATAGTGCAGTAGAAGCTTTTAAAAGGGCAGATGTAATTAGATTTTCATCAATGATAACAAATGAAGAGGCTTTGCTTTTACAAAAGATAGCAAATAAATATAATAAAAGATTAGTTTGTGATGAGGCAAAAGGGTTTAGTCAATTTTTAGAAAGTTATGGAGAGGTATCTCAAAAGAGCCTTTGGAGTGGTGATTTAGATACTATTAAAAAAAGCGATTTTATTATTGTATTTGGTAGTAGAGTATATGATGATGCTCCAATGGTAAAATTTGCTCTTGCTTCTGCTTCAAGACATGAAAAGGCACAAGTTATCTATCTTCATCCTATTTATGATGAGAGGATGAAGCCAATTGTTACTCAATTTATTAAGTATGAACCAGGAAGCGAAGAGGGAGTTGCTGCTTTATTGGTAGATGCTTTAGTAGATAAAGATAAAATCTCCTCTTCTTTAAAAGAGTTTTTAAATGATTTAGATATTGGCTATATTAGTGCTGAATCGAGTGTATCTGAAGAGGAGATAGATGAATTAAAAGCTAAAATGTGGAAGAAAAAGAGATTTACTTTTATTGTTGGAGCAGATTTATATAATCATCCAAAAAGAAGAGAGATTGCTAAATTAATAGCTGCAATTGAGAAATATACAAATTTTGATCTTGTAATTATCCCTCCAGCTTCAAATAGTTTAGGAGTATCTTTAATTTGTGATTTGGATGAGATAAAAGAGGGTGATTATGTTGTAGGATATAATGCTCCAGGGGACTTTACTCTAAGTGCTCTTGGAGATGGCAACTTAGATATGCCAGCAATGAATCAACAAGAGGGAACTATTACAACATTAACAAAAAGAGTAGTTCCTTTGCATGTAGCTTTACCATATGGTGGATATGAGTTAAATGATATAGCAAATAGACTTGGAATATATAGAGAATATATAGTTGATTATACAAAAGAGCTTCCACAAGATAAAGGTTTTAGTGAAGTTGAGTTTGATAAGTTGCCAGATGAATTTAGTATTGATGGTAAAGAGAATAGAGGATATCTTTTAAAAAATATTGAAAAAGAGTTGAATGAAAATTATAGTGAGATAGATGAGCTTCCAAGTTTTGATGGGACTATTGTATATGATTGCAATGAGGTCTCTCAATTTAATCCATTTACAAATAAAAGTTCTCTTCTTCATCAAGAAGAGCCTATTTTAAAAGGTAGTGAGCAGTTTGCACAAGCTGCTAAAATAGCAGATGGAGATAGAGTGATATTTACTAAAGATGGGATTAGATATGAGAGGGTGTTTAAGATTGATACATCTTTAAAAGGAACCATAGCAATAAATCCTACTTTCGATAAAGGATTAAGTAGCTTTGCGTTATCCTCATATAGATTTGCTCAAGTAAAAATTGAGAAAATAGGAAGTGATAATGAGTAAAAAAGAGATAACTATAACCATTGATGGGGTTGAGTGCAAAACATATGAGGGAGAGTATATCTTAAATGTAGCAAGAGCAAATAATATCTTTATTCCGGCAATTTGCTACTTAACAAGATGCTCTCCAACTCTTGCTTGTAGACTCTGTTTAGTAGAAGCTGATGGAAAAAGAGTCTATGCTTGTAATGCCAAAGCTAAAGATGGTATGAATATTACTGTAACTACTGAAGAGATTATGGAAGAGCGCCGTGCTATTATGGAGGTTTACGATGTAAACCATCCATTGCAATGCGGTGTTTGTGACCAACATGGAGAGTGTGAACTTCAAAACTATACTTTAGAAATAGGAGTAGATGAGCAACATTATGCTATAAAAGATACAAAAAGAGAAGTTAAAAATTTTAGTTCTGTTTTGCACTATGATGCAGCTCTTTGTATTGTATGTGAAAGATGTGTAACAGTTTGTAAAGATATGATTGGAGATAGTGCTCTTAAGACAGGACCAAGAGGAGGTGATCCACTTGATAAGAGTCTAAAAGAGGTTATGCCAAAAGATGCTTATGCTATGTGGAATAAGCTTCAAAAGTCTATTATTGTTCCAAGTAATGGAACAGACTATACAAATTGCTCCGATTGTGGAGAGTGTACAGCAGTTTGCCCAGTTGGAGCTTTAACAGAGAGAGATTTTGTATATAAAGCAAATCCTTGGGAGCTAAAAGAGATACCAGCTACCTGTGCTCACTGTTCAAGTGGATGTCATCTATATTATGAGACAAGATTTGAGAGTATAAATAATCCAGAAGAGATAATTTTTAGAGTAAAAAATGAATGGAATTATCAATCTTTATGTGGTGCAGGGCGTTTTGGATATGATTTTGAAAATAGAGATGTAAAAAGGGATAAAGTAGCTTTTAATGAAGCTGTTGAAGCAATTAAAAAGGCAGATACTATCTCTTTTTCTTCTGTAATTACAAATGAAGAGGCTTTAATGCTTCAGACTCTAAAAGAAAAACTTGGTGTTAAATTGGTAAATAAAGAGGTAAAACCTTTTCAAGATTTCTTAAAAGTATATCAAAAGAGTAGAGGTACTAGTTTATATGAAGATAGTTTTAAAGAGATGTATGAGTGTGATTTTATTATAAGTGTGGGAGCAAAATTAAGAAGTGATAATCCAAATGTTAGATACCTTTTTAATAATATTCAAAAAATGAATAAAGGAGCTGGAATATATTTTCATCCAGTAGGTGATACTTTAATTCCAACACTTGGTAAAAATGTACTTCATATTGAGCATAAGCCTCATATGGAAGAGTGGGTATTGCTACTTATTTTATCTTTGTTTGCTTCAAATAAAGATGAGCTTCCTAATGAGGTTAAGATAGATGAAGAAGAAATTTTAGAAAAACTTGAAATTGATAAAGATAGTTTTAAAAAATTCTTAGATAAAGCCCTAAAGAAAAAAGAGAGTTTTGCTTTAGTAGTTGGTGAAGATCTATATTACCATCCAAAAAGAGATAACTTGGCAAAATTAACTGCATTAATTAAAGAGCATACCCCATTTAAAGTTGCTCTTATACCTCCAAAGAGTAATGCTCTTGGAGTTGCTTTAATTTGTGAATTAGATGATAAAGAAGAGGGATTTGTTGTAGGATATAACCAGCCAGGAGATTTTACTCTAAGTGCTCTTGGAGATGGTAACTTAGATATGCCAGCAATGAATCAGCAAGAGGGAACTCTTACAAATATGAACAAGAGAGTTACTCCTACATATCCAGCGCTTCCATATGGTGGGTATGAGTTAAATGATATTTTAAAGGCTCTTGGTTTAGGAAAAGAGTTAACTATCTCGTGGACTAAAGAGCTTCCAAAAGATAAAGGCTTTAAAGAGGTAGATTTTGATAGTTTAGATTGCTACTTTAAAAATGATGGAAGTGAAGTTAGAGGATATATATTAGAGAATAAAGAGGTAGAAAAAGAGGATATTAAATTAGACTCTTTTAATGAAACTCCTCTTGAGGGAGTTATTGCTTATAGAGCAAACCCTCAAAGGCAATTTAATGACTTTACAAATAAAGCTCATCAAATCTTTGAGAAATTTGCCCTTTATATCTCTCCTCAAAAAGCAAATGAGTTAGAAGAGGGTTCAAAAGTAAAAGTTATATTTGAAAATGGAGGAGAGATAGAGTTAGAGGTTGCAGTAGATGATAGATTAGCAGGTGATATTGTAGAGGTGCCCGACTTCTTAAGCTGTTATAGGGTTTATGATCTCTTTGGAGATGACAGATATGCAAAAGTAACCATTAAAAAGGTGTAGGCGATGGATGGATATATAATTTCAACAATAATTAAAGCTCTATTGATCTTATTAATTATCTCTGCATTAGCAGGTTTTGGAACCTATATTGAAAGGAAGGTATTAGCCTTTATTCAAAGAAGGCTTGGACCAACGCATGTAGGACCTTATGGAATCTTGCAAATATTAGCAGATGGTATTAAGCTTGTAACAAAAGAGGATTTTATTCCAGCAGGAGCCAATAGAATTATCTTTATGATAGCTCCAGCAATTACAGCTGCTACTGCTTTTATAGCTTTAGCTGCAGTTCCTCTTTTACCAGAATTTGAAATTTTTGGTATTAAAGTTCAACCAATTGTAGCTGATATTAATGTAGGCGTTTTATTTGTTCTTGGGGTAATGGCAGCAGGATTATATGGACCTCTTCTTGCTGGTTTAGCACAGGATAATAAATGGGGAATGATAGGAGCAGCAAGAACAGCAATTCAATTTTTAAGTTATGAGGTAGTAACTGGATTATCTCTTCTTGCTCCAATTATGCTTGTTGGTTCTTTATCTTTAATAGATTTTAATAACTATCAAGCAGGTGGTATTGGTAATTGGTTAATTTGGAAGCAGCCATTAGCTTTTATTCTTTTCTTAATTGCTGGATATGCTGAGACAAACAGAACTCCTTTTGATCTTTTAGAGCATGAAGCAGAGATTATTTCTGGATATGCTACTGAATATAGTGGACTTAGATGGGGAATGTTCTTTATTGGTGAATATACCAATATGATTACAATTGGCTTTTTAGCTTCTTTGATCTTTTTAGGAGGATTTAATCCACTTGGATTTATTCCTGGAGGTTTAGCAATTATTTTAAAAGTATCTTTCTTTTTCTTTTTAATGTTATGGATTAGAGGAGCTTGGCCTCATATTAGACCAGATCAATTAATGTGGCTTTGTTGGAAGGTTTTAATGCCTCTTGCAGTAATTAATGTAGTAATTACCGGTTTGGTAATGATGTTTTAAGGAGTAAAGATGAGTTTTGATGAGTTAAAAAATAGAAATATTGGAGTTCAAAACTATAGATTTATAGAGTTAGAGCCTACTCCTACAACAAATTGGGGAAAGTTTAAAAGAGTTCTAAAAAGATCTATAAAATTAGAGCTCTTTACTGGATTAAAAGTAACTTTTAGAGAGATGATAAGGGCTCTATTCTTTGGTAAAATGCATACAGTAAAGTATCCATTAGAGAAGCTTCCTATCTCTCCAAGATATAGAGCTATTCATGAGATGAAGAGGCTTCTTGAGAGTGGTCATTATAGATGTATTGGATGTGGACTTTGTGAAAAGATCTGTATTGCAAACTGTATTAGAATAGATACAAGATATGATGAGAACCAAAGAAAAGAGGTAACTGAATATACTATTAACTTTGGTAGATGTATATTTTGTGGATATTGTGCGGAGGTTTGTCCAGAGCTTGCAATTGTTCATGGGGGAAGATATGAGGTTGCAAGTGAACAAAGGGCAAGTTTTGCTCTATTTGAAGATATGTTAACTCCTATTGATAAGTTAAAAGAGCAAAAAGAGTATCCTGGATTTGGAGCTCCATCTCCAGATGCAGATAAGAAAATTAAGAAAACGCCTCTGGCATATTAAAGGATTGAAGATGGAAGCAATAGCATTTTATATATTTGGAGCTTTAATAACTATCTTTTTTATAATAGCAGTATTAAGCTCTAATGTATTATATGCAATGAGTGCCTTAGGTGGAGGAATGATCCTTATCTCTGGGCTATTTTTTATTTTAGATGCAGACTTTTTAGGGGTGGTTCAACTAATTGTATATGTTGGGGCAGTTATGGCTCTATATGCCTTTGCTATGATCTTTTTTGATATGCGAAAAAATATTAAGGAAAAAGTAGATAATAAAGGCTTTATTATATTTGGAGGGGCTATTATTGCAATTATTTTGCTTGTTATATTTAAAGGAGTATCTTATACCACTGCAAAAGGCTTTTTAGTACCGCCAGCTGGAATGGATAATCCTCATGCTGTAGGAGTTGTGCTATTTACTAAATATTTAGTTCCATTTGAAGTGGCAGCAGTAATGCTTTTAATTGCAATGATAGCAGGTATAATTTTAGCAAGTAAAAAGATGGATAAAAGTATCTCTATAGAAGATGAGAATATTCAAAAGGATTCCAAATGAGTTTAACATTAACTCACTATTTAGTATTAGCGGCAATACTATTTTTAATAGGCTTAATTGGGGTTATTAGAAGAAAGAATCTCTTAATGCTATTTTTTGCCACAGAGATTATGTTAAATGCTGCTAATGTGGCTTTTGCTGCAATCTCTCACTATCTAAATGATTTGGGAGGACAGCTTTTTGCCTTTTTTATTATTGCTATCGCAGCAAGTGAAGTAGCAGTAGGATTGGGGCTATTAATTCTATTGTATAAGAAGTATGGCACCCTCGATCTTGATAAATATACAATGTTAAAGGGGTAGTGGATGGAGAGTTTAGTATATATAGCGCTCTTTGCACCGCTGGTAGGTTCACTCTTTGCAGCCTTATTTGGAATGAAGCCAAAGACTATATTAACAGGAGTAGTTACATCTTTACTTTTGTTTATCTCATTTTTGGCTTCAATTACTCTATTAATCTATCTATATAAAAGCGGTGATGTTATTAATGTAAAGTTGATGGATTGGATCGTTATTGATGGTATGAATGTCTCTTTTGGATTTAAGGTAGACCAAGTAACTGCTGTTATGATGAGTGTTGTTACTCTTGTATCAACAGTAGTTCATATCTATTCAAATGGATATATGGAGCATGATAAGGGATTTAACCGCTTCTTCTCATATCTTTCAGCTTTTGTTTTCTCTATGCTTGTGCTTGTAATGAGTGATAACTTCTTAGGATTATTTATAGGATGGGAAGGAGTTGGAGTTTGTTCTTGGCTACTAATTGGTTTTTGGTACCATAAAGAGGATCTTCCAAGAAGTAAAAATCCTTCTATCTCTCCTGCATGGGCGGCAAATGAAGCGTTTATTATGAATAGAATTGCAGACTTAGGGATGTTAGTAGGAATCTTTTTGATCTTTTGGAATCTTGGAACTGTAAATTATGATGAAGTATTTGCAAATATCTCTAAGCTTGACCATACTACTTTAGTATTAATTGGAATTGCTCTTTTTATTGGTGCAATGGGTAAATCTGCCCAATTTCCTCTACATACATGGCTTGCTGATGCGATGGAGGGTCCAACACCAGTTTCAGCCTTGATCCATGCTGCTACAATGGTTACAGCAGGAGTATATTTAGTAATTAGAGCATATCCTATCTATTCTCAAATTCCAGAAGTTAGCTATTTTATTGCTGCTCTTGGAACATTTGTTGCAATCTTTGCAGCTTCAATGGCTCTTGTAAATAGAGATTTAAAAAGAATTATTGCTTATTCCACTCTATCACAGCTTGGTTATATGTTTGCAGCTGCTGGGCTTGGAGCATATTGGGTGGCTCTATTTCACTTAGCAGCTCATGCTTTCTTTAAGGCTCTTTTATTCTTAGGAGCTGGAAATGTTATGCATGCTATGAATGATGAGCTTGATATTTTTAAAATGGGTGGATTAAAAGATGTAATGAAGTGGACATATCTTTATATGTTTGTAGCATCTTTAGCTCTTGCTGGAATTTGGCCACTTGCTGGATTCTATTCAAAAGATACAATTTTAGAGGTAGCTTTTAATGAACATGCATATGGAATTTGGTTTGTACTTTGGATTACAGCAGGTTTAACTGCATTTTATAGCTTTAGATTGGTATTTTTAACATTCTTAGGTGATGCAAGATATAAAAAATATGGTTTCCATCCACATGAAGTGCAAGCATATGTATTATGGGCAATGTTGCCTCTTGGTATATTAGCAGTAATTTTTGGTTGGTATAAGCCAGAGTTTTTCTCTTTTGTTACTAAACTTCTACCTCCATATGAGATGAGTGAGCATACACACCATATGGTATGGTTATTAACTCTTGCTACATTAACTTTAGCAATAGGTGGTATATTGTTTGCATATTTTAAATATTCTAAACCTCTAAAAAGAAATGAGAAGATTGAAAACTCTTTACCATATAAGGTGCTATATAATCAATACTATATTCCTCAATTTTATGAAAAGGCATTTGCAAAACCATATGCTGAACTTTCAAATATTGCATGGAAAGATATAGATTTACAAATGATAGATGCAACAGTAGATGGTATAGCAAAAGCTATTGAGGTAACAGGGGATAATAGTAGAAAAGTACAAAATGGGAATCTGTCAACCTATTTAAAATGGATGGCAGGCGGTGTTATTTTCCTATCACTATTGGCGGTTTTCGCCTCAGCGTTAAGTTAAGGAGAGAGTAGATGGCAAATATTTTGAGCGTATTAATTTTTTTCCCGCTTCTTGCAGGATTGCTGGGATTTATAGTAGATAAAAGGACAATTAGGGTCTATGGAATTGCGGTAACAGCCATTGAGTTTTTACTCTCTCTATGGCTGTGGTTCTCTTTTGATACAAATAACCCAAATTTACAATTTATTGAATTTATTCCATTAGTAAGTGATTTTGGAATAAATTACTATTTGGGAGTAGATGGTATCTCTTTATTTTTAGTAGTTTTAACTACTTTTATGACCTTAATAGGTGTAGTTGGGTTAACAATTGAAAAAAATCTAAAAAATTTAATTGTCTCTTTACTCTTTTTAGAAGTAGCAATGGTAGGAGTTTTTGTCTCTTTAGATGTAATTATCTTTTATCTATTTTGGGAGTTTTCTCTTGTTCCAATGTTATATATAATTGGAGCATGGGGAGGAGAGAAGAGACTATATGCAGCAATTAAGTTTTTTATCTATACCTTTGCTGGTTCTTTAGTAATGTTGGTTGGTATTTTAATTTTTGCAAAAATATATCACGATACAACAGGTGTATGGAGTTTTTCTCTTACAGATTGGTATAGATTGCAACTTTCTGTTTCTGCTCAAAGTTTTCTATTTTGGCTATTTTTCTTGGGCTTTGCTATTAAGGTGCCAATGTTTCCATTTCATACATGGCTTCCATATGCCCATGGACAAGCACCTACAATTGGTTCAGTAATATTGGCGGCTGTATTATTAAAGATGGGAACTTATGGTTTTGTAAGATTTTCTCTTCCTCTATTTCCAGATGCAGCAGCAGCTTATATTACGCCAATTGCAGTAATTTCTATTATTATGATTATATATACTGCAATGGTTGCATATGCTCAAGAGGATATGAAACAAGTTATTGCATATAGTTCAATTTCTCATATGGGTGTTATTATGATTGGAACATTTGCCCTAAATACAATTGGAATTGGAGGGGCAATATTTTTAATGTTATCTCATGGAATTGTCTCAGGAGCTCTCTTCTTGCTTGTAGGTGTTATTTATGATAGAAGACATACTAAATTAATGAGTGAATTTGGAGGTCTTGCCTCTGTAATGCCAAAGTATGCTTTAATTTTTGGAATTATGTTAATGGCTTCAGTTGGATTGCCTCTAACAATAGGATTTGTAGGGGAGTATCTATCTTTAGCAGGATTTTTTAAAATTTCTCCAACTATGACAATTTTGGCAGGAACTTCAATTATTGTAGGAGCTATCTATATGCTCTCTTTATATAAAAAATCTTTCTTTGGACCTTTAACAAAAGAGGAGAATAAAAAGTTAAAAGATTTAAATGCAAGAGAGTTATGGGCACTTGTTCCATTAACATTGGTTGTAATTTGGCTTGGAGTATATCCAAAACCAATTTTAAAACCAATTGATGTAACAGTAAATGGGATGGTAAAATTTATGCACAAAAAAGCTAAATTGGAAGAGACGAAAAGCAAAATTTATATAAGCACTAATAAGGAGGCAAAATAATGAAGCCTATAGATATAAACTCATTAAATCTATTTACCCTTGCTCCAATGTTAATTACAATTGGAGGAGGATTGTTAATTTTAATAATTGATCTAATAAAAGAGAATCTTCATAAATCTCTATATGTAGTAATTTCTATTTTAGTGCTTTTCGTCTCTTTTGGAGCAGTACTTAGCTTAAATTTAAATGAGAGAGGATTTTTTGATCTTATTACAACTGATGGACTATCTATTTTAGGTCAGTTGATTATTTTGGGTGCTTCAATGCTATTTATTCCATTAGCATTAACAGAGCAAAAGTTTCATGAATACTCTTTTCCGGAATTTTTTGGTCTATTTTTAATGATGGTAGGTGGTTTCCAATTTATGGTAGCTACTGATAATTTAATATTAATTTTTGTAGGGCTTGAGACAGCCTCTCTTGCTCTTTATACATTAATTGCATTGCATAATACAAGAGAATCTCATGAGGCTGCAATTAAATATTTTACAATGGGAGCTATGGCAGCTGGATTTTTTGCTCTTGGAGCTGCTGCAATTTATGCTTTAAGTGGTTCTTTGGATCTATTGGTAATTCAAGAGGTTATAAAAAATAGAATTGTGGAAAATAGCAATTTAGTACCTATTATTGGGGCTGTAATTCTTTTAATGGTAGCAGTTGCATTTAAAGTATCTTTAATTCCTTTTCATATGTGGACGCCAGATGTGTATGAGGGATCTACTGCTCCAATGGCTGGATATATGTCTATTGTGCCAAAAATTGCAATGATGGTAGTTGCAATGAGAATTTTTGGATTATATATTAAACTTGATATTGAAGCTATTAGATTAATGATTATTGCTATGGGTGTGCTTACAATGACCCTCTCAAATATGATGGCACTTGTGCAAGAAGATGTAAAAAGAATGCTTGCATATAGTTCTATTTCTCATGCTGGATTTGTAATGCTTGCTCTATCCATTGTTACAGTTAAATCTTATAGTTCAATCTTTTTATACTATATTTTATTTATGTTTACAAATTTAGGTGCTTTTGCTATGCTTTGGATTAGCCGCCATAAAGATAAGATTCATCATGATAGATATAATCATCCATATACAAAGTTTGCAGGTATGGTATATAAAAATCCAATAGCAGCAGTAATTATGGCTATTTTTATGTTATCTTTAACAGGTGTGCCTCCATTTAGTCTATTTTGGGGTAAATTATATGTAATTAGTTCAGTAGTAGATGCAGGATATATAGGTCTTGCAATAATTATGGCATTAAATAGTGCAATTGCCGCATATTATTACTTAAAACTTATTGTATATATGTTCTTAAAAGATCCAAAACTTAGCGCTGAGGCTGTTTATGCAAATAGATCAAGAGCATTAGAGGTAATTATTGGTATTGCAGCATTTGCAACAGTTGGTTCAATCTTTGTAATTGATCCACTTCTATCTTTTATTACCTACTTAGTAGGAAATACTCCTATTTAAAAAGGATAATTTATGAAAAGGGTTATTTTTGCCCTTTTTATCTTCTCTTCTATTTTATTAGCAGAGAGTAAATGGGCTGTTTTTAGTGATTATGGAAGAAGTAGAGATAAGATAGATGTATATAGAATAGGTGTAAGATACTATTTTAGTGATTGGTTACACCAAAAGGGATTGAGTGACTCTTTTGGAGGATATTTTGAAGGTTCTCTAAATTATTGGAATGGGAAAAAAGATAATATTTTTGCTGTTGCTATCTCTCCAGTTTTTTATTATCAATTTAATCCAAAAGGGTATGTAAGACCATATATTGAAGGTGGAATTGGTGCAACTTATATATCTAAAACAAAGATTGATAATAGAAATTTATCAATTCATTTCCAATTTGAAGATAGAATAGGTATAGGGGTAAAAGTAGGAGATTTTGATTTTCATATTAGATATATGCACTACTCAAATGCCAATCTTAAGAAACCAAATAATGGGATAGATATCTATATGGTGGGAGTTAGTTATAGCTTTTAATTTTCCACCTTTTCTTCTTGTTAAATTATGTAAATAATTTGTAAAAAATATCAAAATTCCTATAAAATGGCTTATTTCTCTATCTAAAATATGTTATAGTATAGTTACTATTAAACAAAGGAGGATAGATGAAAAAGTTAGCTATTTTAGGTGGAATGGTACTATTAGGCTCTTTTGCAATTGCAGGGGGTAATATTGAACCAGTTCAACCAGTAACTGAACCAGCACCAGCTTTAGGAGTAGTTGGAGCTATATTAGCAGTTTTTCTTAGTGCCTTTTTAGGTTCTAAAAAGTAGAGCAGAGCTTTCTGCTCTTAACATCTTTTAATATTTTTAGCTTCAGAAATAGGAAATCTCTTTTTATTTAACTCTATCTTTTCTAATGAGGCTTTGTATAGATCAATATTTAAAATATCAGCAAGTCTTAATAGAAAGTGTAATATATCAGCCATTTCATATGATATCTCTTTTAATTTATCCTTTTCTAACTCCTCTTTGGAAAAATCACACCAATTAAAATGTTCCATTAGTTCTGCTGCTTCAATTGTAATTGCCATAGATAGATTTTTAGGCGTATGATACTTTTCCCAATTTCTCTCTTTAATGAATTCTCTTAAAAGCTCTTGTATATGGTCCATCTTATCCATTTTGATATCCTTTTATCTTCTCTATCCAACTCTCTAAGGTTTTTTCAAAGCCAATACCACTGCTTTGATAGATATTTAGCTTTTTTAATAGATATTCTTGCTTAACATATCCTCCAAAATCGTGAGGATAGAGATACTCTTTAGAGTGGTTTATTAGATGCTTTGGAACTTTTAGAGGCTCTTTTTTTGCAAGATTAATTGCCTTATTTATCGCTTTATATGCTGCATTTGATTTTGGAGATGAGGCAAGGTAAATTACCAGTTGAGATAGAGTAATTCTTGCTTCAGGATAGCCAATCTCTTTTACAATAGCTAAAGTGCTGCTTGCTAAATTTAGTGCATTTGGATTTGCATTGCCAATATCCTCGCTTGCTAAAATTGCAAGGCGTCTTGCAATAAATTCTGGCGGCTCTGCTGCTTCAATTAATCTTGCAAGATAAAAAAGCGCTGCATCAATATCGCTTCCTCGAATACTTTTTATTAAAGCTGAAATCAAATTATAATGCTCCTCATCCTCGCTGCTTCCTGCAATCATCTCTTTTGGGCGAATAGTTTGCAAAATCTTTGTAGATATTTTTTTATCAATATAGCTTGCACTCTCAAGCAGATTTATCATAGCTCTAACATCTCCACCACTGCTATTTATTAAATATTTTATTGCCTCTTCATCCAAAGAGATTTTCTCTTTTTTAGCAATCTTTAAAAGAAGAGATTTTAGATCCTCTTTTTTGATTGGATTTAGCTCAAAAATATGAACTCTTGATCTAAAAGCGTGAGTAATTGAGTAGTATGGATTTTGAGTTGAAGCACCAAGAAGTAAACAGCTGTTATTTTCTAAAAAAGGTAAAAGCACCTCTTGCTGATTTTTTGAGAGGCGATGAATCTCATCAATAAATATAACTGGCTTTATCAAGCTATTTTCATACTTTTTAATAGTTTTTCTAACCTCATCAATCTTAATTGAGGTTGCATTAAACTCAAAAAAATCTCTTTTAAGCTCTTTTGCAACCACTCTTGCAATGGTTGTTTTGCCACTTCCAGGAGGTCCAAATAAAAGAGTGTGAGGGAAATAGCTCTTTTGTAAAAATTTTCTAAAAATTCCATCTTTTCCTACAAGATGATCTTGAGATAAGATATCCTCAAATGAGGTTGGGCGATAGATTGAGGCTAAATTCATTAAATTACTTGAATATGAAACTCTCTTTCTCTTGGTCCATCAAACTCACAGAAAAATATTCCTTGCCACTCTCCTAAAAATAATCTTCCATTTTGAACAGGTACTACTATTCTTGGACCACAAATTGTAGATTTAATATGAGCTGCAGCATTTGGATCATCACTTTCATACTCTCCATCATTTGGAGCAATATTGTTTAGAGAGGATAAAAAGTCTCTTCTTAATTTGCTATCACCTTTAATAAATAGAACAATAGAGGCAGTAGTATGAGGAACAAAAATTGTACAAAGCCCTTCTCTTAAGCCAAGTTTCATTACCTCTTCTTGTACAAGCTCTGTAATATCTATCATCTCACTCTTGTAGCGACTATTTAGCTTTACTGTTTTTATCTCTGTCATTCTTCTTTGCCTCCTCTTTAATAAATTTATGTAATTTGTCATACTCTTTTGATGTTAAAAATCTAACCTTTCCTGTTGGAAGATTATTTAATTCTACCCATCCAAATGCTACTCTTTTTAAATCTAATACTTTAGCTCCAAAATGACCAAAAAAACGCCTTAATTCTCTATTTTTTCCTTCACTTATAGTAACTCTTAATTTTGTAAAATTTTTACCAGCTTTTCTAATTTCAAAATTATCAAAAGGGGCAAATTCCATCTCTTTTATTTTACTCTCTTTATGAGCTCCTGCTGTTGCATCTTCTAATTTTAAACCATTTTTCATCGCATCTATCATCTCTTGAGAAAGAGGTTTATCTATTTTTATATTATATACTCTTGGAAGTTTACTTCTCATAAGAAGATCTGCTACTTTTGGAGAGTCAGTTAGTAGTAGTAATCCTTCACTGGCAAAATCGAGTCTTCCTACTGGAATAAATCTTCTAAATCTACCTGGTAAGATATGATATATTGTTGTTCTTCCTCTATCATCTCTTTTTGTTACTAAAACCCCTTTTGGCTTATTAAATGCAATAACTGTTAATTCTCCTCTTTTTCTTTTTACATATCTACCTTTAATAAATACCTTGTCTCCATCTTTTACATCATAAGAAAAGTCAGTTACTACCTTATGACCAACTTTTACAAGACCATTTTTTATAAGCTCATCTGCTTCTCTTCTTGAATATGGAGTATTATGGGAAATAAATTTATTTAATCTCATCTCTTCTCTTTATCCCTGCATCAATTAGATCATGAAAATGAACAACTCCTAATATTTTATCATTTTTATCAACAATTACAACCATTTGAATCTTATTATCTTCTATAAAAGCTAAAAGATCAGAGGCTAAAATATCTAAATTATCAATTCTTTTAGGATTTTTTGTTGCATATTTAATAACAGGTGCATTTAGATCAAAATCGCTCCTCATTAAAGCTCTTCTTAAATCCCCATCACTTAAGATAGCAACTAATTTATTATCTTCTTCTATTAATATATTTCCAAGCTTTCCTTGGCTCATTACTAAAATCGCATCTTTTAAAGGAGTATTTGGAGATACTTTGGGAAGATTTTTATCTCTCATAATATCTTTAACTTTTATATATAGCTGTCTTCCAAGAGAGCCTCCAGGATGAAAAGCTGCAAAATCTTCTCTTTTAAAACCTCTCTTTTCCATTAAGGCTACTGCTAAAGCATCACCTAAAGCCATTGTCAAAGTGGTACTTGCAGTTGGTGCAACTCCAAGAGGGCATGCTTCTTGCTCTACTGATATATCAAGTGTTACATCTGCATACTTTGCTAAAGTAGAATTTAAATTACTACTCATACCAATAAGAGGTACATTAAATCTTTTAATATGAGGAAGAATATTACTTAACTCTTCACTCTCTCCACTATAACTAATTGCTAATACTCCATCTTCTTTACTAATCATTCCCAAATCACCATGAAGAGCTTCACTTGGATGCAAAAAGAAACTGCTTGTTCCTGTACTTGCAAAGGTAGCAGCAATTTTTGCTCCTACAAGTCCAGACTTTCCAATACCAGTTACAATTAATTTGCCCTTTAGATTATAGATAATCTCTACTGCTTTATTAAAGTTTTGATTAATTCTTTTTTTTGCATCTAAGAGGGCTTTCGCTTCAATATCTAAAACCCTTTTTGCCACATCTATCATCTAAAAGCCTTATACCAAAAATACTGTTGGGATAATAAATGGATATTTTTTATATGTTCTAACAATATATTTTTTTACAACTCCTCTAATGTCACTCTCTATTACTTTAGGGTTAGAGGACTCTTCTATTTTTGAACTATTTAGATAATCTATAATTAACTTTTCTATCTCTTTTACGAAATTTTTCTCGTCTTTATCAGCTACAAGTCCATAGACTGTTACAATTGGTTTAGAGAGAAGTTTTGATTCTTGGGTACTAATTTGCATTACAATATTTACAATTCCATCTGTGGCAAGTTTTTGTCTATCATCTACCACATCAGCCATAATCTCTTGATTTGCTTGATTATCTATAAATCTCTTTCCAACTTTTACACTTCTTACCTTTTTAATATATTTAGGAGTAATTTCTATTTGATCTCCATCACTCATTAAAACTATATTTCTCTCATCAATTCCACAACTAACAGCAGTTTTAGCATGAGCTGCTATATGGTTATATTCTCCATGAACTGGTAAGAAGTATTTTGGCTGAACAAGTCGTAGCATCAATTTTTGCTCTTCTTGAGAAGCATGTCCTGATACATGTATATCACTAAACTCTTTATATCTTACAGTAACTCCAGCTTTTAAAAGTAAATTCATCAATTTTGATACACTTGCTTCATTCCCAGGAATTGCGCTTGCGCTAATAATTACAGTATCTGTTGGTTTTAATTTAATTTGTCTATGTTCATCTGTTGCCATTCTTGAGAGGGCTGCCATTGTTTCACCTTGAGAACCAGTTGTAATAACTAAAATCTCTTCATCTTTAAATTTAGAGATCTCATGAGGTTCAATAAAGTGTTTCTCATCAATATCTACATATCCAAGCTTTCTTGCAGTCTCTATATTTCTCTCCATTGAACGACCAATAATACATATTTTTCTATTATGCCTAACTCCTCTTTCCATTGCTTGATAGATTCTATGAACATTAGAAGAGAAAGTTGACATAATAACTCTTCCTTTTGCCTTTTCAAAAAGAGTATCAAATGTAGTTCCAACCACAGATTCACTCTTTGTAAATCCAGGAGAATGAGAGTTTGTAGAGTCAGAAAATAGTGCTAAAACTCCTTGATTTCCATAGTAGGCAAAGCGGTGCAAATCAGTAGTATAGCCATCAATTGGAGTATGATCTATTTTAAAGTCTGCTGTATGAATAAGAGTACCAGCTGGGGTTTGAATAGCAAGTGCTGATGAATCTACAATAGAGTGAGTTACATGCATCCATTCTACTTTAAAATCTCCAATTTCATATACTCTTCTTTTTGTTACATATCTAAAAAATCTCTTATCTCCACTTAAACCATGTTCATCAAATTTATTTGCAATCATTGCAAGAACTAATGGAGTTCCATATATAGGAAATTTTAGCTCTTTAAAGAGATAAGGAATGGCACCAATATGATCTTCGTGAGCATGGGTAATAACTATTCCTTTAATTTTGTGTTTTATCTCATGTAAATAGGAAAAATCTGGAATTAAGATATCCACTCCATGCATTGTCTCATCAGGAAAGCTCATTCCTACATCTATCACAATTGCACTATTTTGAGTCTCTAAAACAGCAATATTTCCTCCAATTTCACCAAGTCCACCAAGAGGTGTAAATCTAACTTTTGCTTGAGTATTTTGATTTATCTTTCTCCAAGGAGACATTCTCTCTTGCTGAATTCTTTCATTTTCCAATAGAGACTCTTTGAGCTCTTTTGGTAACATTGGATCAAGTTTTATTCTTTTATTAAAATTGCTTCTTTGAGGAAGATAGTTTTTTTGTTGATTTTGATATGAGTTTTTTCTTTTATAGTTATTATTGCTTCTTTTTTGATTGTAATTATTATTTTTCTTTTGATTTGGAGTTTGAGATTGAGTTTGAGTTGTTGTTTGAATATTCTCTTTTTTCTCTTCCATCTGAACTATCCTTTATTATAGAAAATATTTTTAGATACTCAGATGGTAAAAGTTGATGAGGTCTAATTGAAGGCTCAAGAGATAATATAGAAAAAATCTCTTCAATTAGCTCTTTTGGATAGGCTTTAGATAGATTCTTTTTTAGAGTTTTGCGTGGCATACTAAATGCTACTTTTAAAAACTCTTCAAATTTTCTATCTTCTAAGCTCCTTTTTTTTCTAATTCTAATTACAGATGAGGTAACTTTTGGCATAGGATCAAAAGAGCTTGGTAAAACATCAAATAAAATTTCACACTCTCCACAATAAGAGGCTAAAATTGATAAAGAACCAAACTCTCTATCTCCGCTTTTTGCACAAAATTTTAAGGCTACCTCTTTTTGAATCATTACAATTAGCTCTTGGCAATTTCTATCCCTTAGAGCATTTAAAATAATTTTTGTAGCTATATAGTAGGGCAAATTAGCAACTAAAATAAATTTATCTTTATCTAAAGAGTCCTTCTCTTCTAAAACATCTTTACATACTAATTCTAATTTGCCCTCGCTAATCTCTTTGGAAAACTCCTCTTTTAGATAGCTACATAGCCTTTTATCGACCTCATATGCTTTTACACATCTGATCTCTAATAATTTTTTGGTTAAATCACCTAAGCCAGCCCCTATTTCTACAATCTTGTTATAACTATTAGATAAGGGGATCGCTTTGATGATTTTTTCTAAGATATTTTTATCTTTTAAAAAATTTTGCCCAAACCTCTTTAGGGGAGGGAGGGCTTTTTTTGAATTTCCCATCAATTCTACTTAATTTATCTTAAATCTTGTTTATTTCTACTCTTCTATTTTTAGCATGACATGCTTCGCTATGACCGGTACAAACTGGGTTGCTCTCTCCATAACTTATAATATCCATTTTTGAAGCATCTATTCCATGATTTATTAAATAGTCTCTAACTGCTCTTGCTCTTTTTAATCCAAGGGCATGGTTATATTCATCTGTGCCCATCTCGTCACAGTTTCCTTCAATTCTAATTTTACCACTTTTTGTAAGAGCTTTAATCTTTGGAAGATCACTATTTAATCTTGCAATCTGATCGCTCTCTAAATCATATCTATCAGAAGCAAAATAGATAAATTTAATTCCACTGGCACTTACTCCATCACTTCCAGTATATTTTCCCTCAGCATTAACTCCTCCTAATACCTCTTTGTTAGTTTTTGAAGAGGAGTTTACTTGAGTCTCTTTTATTCCATCTCCAGCCAAATTTCCACTTCCTACTACCTCTTCTTGAACTTCACCTTGATTTGATGGAATTACTGGAATTGGTCTTTTTTTTGTACAGCCATTAAATAAAATTAATAAAGTAGCAATAGCAATTATCCCTCTCATTCACTCCCCTTTGAAGAAATCTTATTAAAACTATATCAAAAAAATTTGTAACAACCAAATTAGCTATTTTTTTGCTTTAAACGAGTGAGAGATATGAGTTACAAGTTCATCAAAATTTTTCTTTAAATCTTTTTTATATTTTATAAAGAGTCTAAACTTTTTATCTTTGAAATGAACACTTTTAATATAGTAGATATATCCATCTTTAAAGCCAGATAGGACAAAGTAGTTATTTTTCTCTTTAATACAACTATATGTTAGAGTATCAAAAAATCTTTCTTGAAGTTTCATCTCCTCTTTTAAAGATAATTTATTTAGATTTTCTCCAACCTCAATCCTCATCCAAAAATTTCTATTTTTATCTTCTATAATCCACTCTCTATTATCTTTGCTCTTTTTTAGAGTAAATGTTTTTGGATATACTATACAAAAGTCATTTGGCAATGAACAGTTCTTTATAAAATTACTGCTCTTTTTTAAATTAGAAGATGGAGTAGAAGAGTATATAAGTTCAACTCCAACTATTAAAGTGAAAAGTAATATTTTGTTAATAAAATTTAACACTTAATAATCCTTTTTAGGGATAAAAATTATTGCAAAATTATAAATAATAAAAGCTATAAAATTGCTTGTAGCAAT
>JAADEA010000024.1 GCA_013153675.1 Campylobacterota bacterium | reverse complement strand
AAAAAAACAACTACAAAAAGATTAAAAATAATAAGCTCATGCCACAACTTTTTTATACCACTTTTATCTACCCTACTTCTTGCTAAAATCTCTATTGGCAAATCTTTTTTTGGAATATTAAAAAGATAGTAAATATAACCATCTTTTATCTTATATCTCTTCTTTAATACCTCTTTAAAATCAAAGTTTTTATAGACAATCTTTTTATTTTTCAAAATAGCCATATCAAAAGAGGGCTTTATCTCATCACATTTATTTAAAAATATACATTTGTGAAAAGCTTTTTTATTATTTGCTAAAAATAGCTTTATTTGACTTTCAATCTTATGTATTTGACTCTCTCGTAAGGTAAAAATTCTCTTTTGATAATAAAACCACTCTCCAAAACCAATTAAAATAAGAGTAGAAAATAGATAGATAAATACAAATCTTCTTAATGCTTTCTTTTCAGCCCACAAATTTATATCCTACATCTTTTATAGTTTCAATAGAGTTATTTCCCAAAATAGATCTTAAATTAGATATAAAAGTTCTTAATGAAGCCTCATTGGGTGTCTCTTCATACTCATATAATCTCTCAAAGATCTCCTCTTTTGTTAAAATTCTTCCTCTTGATTCTAAAAAAAGAGATAATAAAAGAGCAACTTTTCTTTTTAAATGGATCTTTTTATTATCCTTTCTTAACTCTAAATTTTTAACATCAAATATAAATCCTCCCTCTAATTCAATAAGCTCTTTATTATTATATACCCTTCTTAAAATAGCATCTATTCTTAATTTTAGCTCCTTTAGTAAAAAAGGCTTCTTTATATAATCATCTCCCCCACTTAAAAATCCACTCTCCACATCAGCAGGAGAATCAAGAGAAGTAATAAAAATAATAGGTGTATTAACTCTTTTTCTAAGTTCTTTTGCAACCTCAAAACCACTCTTTAGAGGAAGTTTTACATCTAATAAAATAAGATCAAAATTTTGCTCATATCCCCTAATAACCGCCTCCTCCCCATCATATACACTTATTACATCAAAACCACTCATTTTTAAAAAATCACCTATTGTCTCATTTAATTCTAAATCATCTTCTACAAGTAAAATTTTTCTCTTCACACCCTCTCCTAAATCTCCAAACTTTTTACTTTATCTTCATTTATTGTCCAAATAAAGAGTATAGGAATAAAAACTAATGTCATTAAAGTACCAATTAATAACCCACCAATAGCTACTGCCCCTAAAGGCGCTAAACGCTCAAGCCCAATAGCCGCTCCCTGTGCTACAGGCAACATACCCACACTTACAGAAAAAGCAGTCATTAACACCGGTCTTGTTCTAATTCTAATCGCATTTAACATAGCCTCTTTTTTAGATTTACCATTTTTTATCTCTTCTATTGCAAAATGAATCAATAAAATCGCATTATTTACTATAATTCCAGAAAGTAATATAAATCCCATCATAGCCGGCATAGATATATGATAATCAAAAAGCAACATTGTCCAAGAAGCACCAATTAGTGTAAGAGGTATGGAAAAGAGTATCATTAAAGAGATTTTTATATCAGAAAATAGAACAATTAAAGAGAAAAAGATTAAAATCACAGCAGTAATAATTGCTCCAATCATTCTTTTAGCCGAAGATTTAAATTGTTTAATATCCCCTATTTGTTCTAAATCTACACCCTCAGGAAGTTTAACCTCTTTTAAATGCTTTTCAAAGTCGTCCATTATATGAGAAATTGCCGCTTTTTCCCTATTCCCATATACCTCTATTGTATATTTTAAATCTTCCCTTGTAATTTGGGTAGGCTCATAATTATATGTAACTTTTGCAAACTCTTTTAAAGGAACTAATCCTTTTGGTGTGGTAATTAAAAAGTTTTCTATCTTCTCAATATAATCAATTCTATTTTTTGGAAGCCACACTCTCACATTATAATCTAAGCCATTATTCTTTGGTAAAGTAGCCACAATTGCCCCTCTTAAAGCAAGTTGTAAAGAGCGAGCCACATCTTTAGGAGTTAAGTTGTAACTTAAAAGCTTTTTATCATCTAAAATAAAATTATAAACCCTTTTACTCATATCCCAACTTCTTTGAACAGAAACAACCCCTTTAGTTTTAGAGAGAGCTTCAAATACTCCTTTAGAAGCATCAATTAAATCATCTAACTTATTAGAACTCAATTTAGCATCTACATTAGCTCTAATAGAAGCAAGGGCAGTAGATCCATAAGGAGCCACCATAAAATATTTAATATCAGCTACTTTAGATAACTTTTCTCTAATAGATGCTGCTATTTGCCAAATATCTCTCTTTCTATGAAATCTATCTACATATGTAGCTACAATTTTTATATGATCAATTCCACTACCACTTCCAATACTCAATACTCCAGCTTCACTTCCAATTGTTCCTGAGACTCTTAAAAGTTTTCCCTCCTCTTTAATAATCTTATTAACCTTTTCCATTATCTCTTCACTTTTAGATATAGGTAAATTGGCTTTTGTAGTAATTTCAATATTTACTGCTCCTGTATCCATTGGTGGCATCAACTCCTGCCCTACAACAGGTAATACAATTTTGACTGAAGTAATAAATAAAAATATTAATATAGCAACAGAAAAAAGCCCCAAAAGCTTAGAAGCTGTTACTCTATCTACAATAAAAGCAAAAAAGCTTTGAATAGACTCATTTGCCTTAGAGATAATTTTATGAAAAAGCTCTTCACTTTTTAAAACCCACCTATTTTTAATATCTAAAATATATAAAGAAAGAAGGGGAACAGCAATAATTGATATAAAATATGAAGCAGCTAAAGCCAATAAAAGTGTTCCTACTAATGGAGCAAAAACAGTTTGAGGATATCCTCCAACAAACAACATTGGAGCAAGAGCCAGCATGGTAGTTATTGTACCACTTAAATCAGCAAACATTATCTCTTTAGTACCATCATAAACAGCCTCTTTAATACCTTTTTTAAGCTCTTTATAATGCCTCTCAATATTCTCCATTACTACCACTGTATCATCTAATAAAAGCCCTAAAGCAAGAATAATTGCTGTTAAAGTAACCACATTAAAATCTATTCCCACAAGCCACATTAAAGCAATAGTAGAAGCATATACAAGAGGTATTGTTACAAGCACTACTAATATCTGTCTAAAACTTGCCAAAAATAGAAATACTACAATTGTAGACATAACAATTGCATCTCTTAAAGATTCAAACATATTAATAGTACTTTGTTCAATTGTATCTTTTTGAGTATCACTAATCTCAAACTCTAAATTTGGATACTCTCTTTTTAGCTCTTTTAACTTCTCTTCTACCTTATTAATTGTCTTAATTACATCTGCACTAAGAGATCTTTGAATAGATAGAGCAATTGCTCTTTTACCATTTCCCCAATATGAAGCTCTATTCTCATAATGACCAAAATATACTTTAGCAATATCTGATAGTTTTACATTTGGAATAATTTCCAAGTTTTTTAACTTCTCAATATTATCCCTCTTTGATGCTATCTTTAATAGATATTCCCTCTTTTTATTATTAATAAAACCTAAAGTAAAATCATCATCAAACTTTTCTATTTTAGCCACTACCAACTCTAAAGGAATATGATAAGCATCTATCTTTTTCTTATCTACTTCTATTTCAACCTCTTTTTCATATCCACCAAAAATCTCTACATTTGCAACACCATCTACTCTAAGTAAGCTATGTTTAATCTCAGTACTAAGAAGATCTCTTACATCTTCTAATTTAATTTTTTTATCTTTAGGAGATACGGAAACTACTAAAATTGGAGCTGTTGCTTCAGTAATTTTTATTATTTGGGGCTCTTTAATATCTTTTGGTAATTTAGATCTAATTTTACTAATTGCATTTGTTACATCATTAACAGCAGTATCTATATTTTTGCTATATTCAAACTCTGCTTTAATTACACTAACTTCATCTATCGTAGTAGAATATACCCTTCTTATCTCATCTAAAGTATAAAGCTCCTCTTCAATTACTACTGCTACATTACTTGCCATACTTTTTGCTGATGCTCCAGGTTCTACAATAACTACTGCAACCTCTGGATAATTTGAATTAGGAAATAAATTTCTATGTATTTTTTGATATCCAACAACACCAGCTAAAATAAAAAGGGCTAAAAATGAGATAACCACATGGGGCTTGCTTAATATTCTCTCTATCCAACTCTTATTACTTCTCATTATTTAACCCCAATACATTCACATTTTTAAAAAAAGGTAAAAAAGCCAATTCTCTCTCATTACCCTTTGCAACAAAATCGTTAATATTCTCTCTAATAGCTACCAAATCTAAACTTCTCAATAAAATATGAACTTTTTTTAAAATAAATTTTTTATCTTTATAAATAGCTATAAAATCACCCTCTTTTTTATGAATAATCGTATCAGATGGCAAAATTGTCCCTTCTACCCTATTTTTTAAAACCTTTATCTTTAAAGAGGTTCCAATAGGATAGCTAAGCTCTTTATTTAATAAAACCTCAGCTACACCTAAAGAGTTCTTCGCACTTTTATATATATTTGCTACTTTTCCTATTAATCTATTTTCAAAATAGACATCCATCCCTTTTTCTATCTTTTCAAATTGAGGATATAAAAATGTAATCTTTTTTCTACCATCATAAAAACTAATAATAGGTCTTCCAACTGCTGCCAAATCTCCTTCATGCAACAATACCCTATCAACAACTCCATCATACGGTGCCTTTATCAAAAGGTATTTTAATTGATTTTTTAATTGATTGATCTTTTGTAAAGTATTCTCCCAAAGAGATCTTTTACTCTTTACAAGTACTAAAGAGCTCTCTACTTTCTCTTTTGGTAATCCACCTACTTTATATAACTTTTTATTTCTCTCATATACATTTTTTGCAAATAGATAATCATTCTTTTGTGCCTTTAGAGCTACTTTAAGAGCATTTAAATTGGCTAATATCTCTTTATCATCTATTTTTACTAAAATGTCTCCCTTTTTTACCTTTTGAGAATCTTTTACATAAACTTTTTTTATAAAACCAGGAATTTTTGTAGATAATTTTATATCCTTTATAGCTCTAATTTCTCCTAAATACTCCTCCTTATATTCCAAATAGCCAAATTTTGGCTTTATTACCTCAATATTAATATCTCTTTTTAAAGGAGGTTTTAAATTTTTTATCTCTTCTTTTTTTTTCTAAAAGTATCTTCCTACCACCTAAAATCATAGCAACCGTTAATGCAATCACAATTAAAGATATAAAAAACTTTTTCACTATTTCACTCCTCTTTCTAAAATATAATCTAATAGATAAATACTCTTTTGATACTCATATTTACTCTCAATAATCTTTGCAAGTGCAAGCTGAGCTTTTGCCTTAGCTATTAAAAGATCATTAATAGTAGAAAGAGCATTTTTATACCTTGTCAACTCTATTTCATAAGCCTTTTGAGCTAATTTATAATTTTCTCTATTAGCTAAATATAGAGAATAGTTTATCTTTATCTTTTCAAATGCTTTAGTTATATCTCTTTTTAAATCTAATAACTTTTGAACCTTTTTTAATTGAGCCTTTAATTTTTCTACCTTAGCCTCTTCAATCTCTAAAGAGTTTTGACCAAAATCTATAAGATTATATTTAATATTTATACCAGCCTGCCATACTTCTTTATTATCCCACTTATCCAGATAGATATCTTCTCCATAATTCTTTCCATAATATGCATTTAAAAAAACTTGAGGATATCTTTTTGAACGACTTTTTCTAATCATTCTTTGAGCTTTTTTTATTGATATATCTTCTATTTTTATTTTGTCCAAATAGGGAACTTTTTTAAGAGCTCTTTTTAAATTTCTATTTGAAAATCTTTTAATTTTTATCTTAATTCTATTTATCTTTCCAACCTTTCTACCAACCAATGCCCCTAATGTCTCTTTTGTAATTTGAATATTTCCCTTTATAGATTCTATTTGAGCTTTTAATTGGCTAATCTCTGCTGAAGTTTTAATTTTGTCAATTTGAGCCTTTTTACCAAGCTCAACTTGATAAGAGACAACTTTTAAAACTCTTCTAAGAGCATTTAGATAGGAAATATTTGCAGCTAAAAGCTCTTTTTGAGCAAGAATAGATAGATATAGATTCTTTATATTAAAAACTAATTCCTCTTTTGTTAAATGAAGTTTCTTAGAAGCTAATCTCTTAGCAAGTTCAGATATTTTTATACTCTCTACTTGAGCAAATCCTACAAATAAAGCAACAGAATAATTTACTCCCCAAGAGTAGATATCTTTAGTTACAGTAATAGGCTCTTTTGATTTCATCGCTGATGGTGGAAGAGGAGCTAAAGTTCTTTCAATATTATAGTGTGTATAAGACGCCACTAAATCAATATTTCCAAATTGAGCTCTTTTTGCCCTCTCTCTCTTTAAGGAGGCAATTTTTATATCGGCAATAGTAGATTTTATTATAGGACTATGTTTAATAGCATAATTAATTAAACTATCCAAAGAGTCAGAAGCTAAAAAAAGCGTAAATATTAATAATAAAAAAGTACTTCTCATATGAGCAATCCTCTATTTTAAGATTGCACATATATTAGTATTCTTTGCTAAACTATACCTAAACTATCGCTTTTTTACCAAGAACCTCCACCACCTCCTCCAACACCTCCACCTCCAAAAGAGCCTCCCATAGAAATAGAATCAATAGAAGAAGGAGTAGATAAAGAACTCTCTCCAATAGAAGCTGCATTCATAAACTCTCTATTGAAGAAGTCTACTTCATAAATAGGAGCTAAGAAGAAAGATGGCTCTTTATTAAACTCCTCATAAACTCTAAACCAATGTTCATTTAAACCAAACATTACTGCATAAGGAAGCAATTTATCCAAATAGTTTGGATCACTCTTTAGAAATCTTTTAATTTTATCTTGCTCTACCCTTTTAATAAATCTTTCAAGCCCATATAATTTTCTAACTACTCTAATTCCTTTTTGAGTATATCTACCAACTTTATGATAGATAAAATATATAAATCCTCCAAGTAGAGGAACTATAAAAATAGGAGATAAAAAAAAGCCTTTTAGATTAAATAGATAGCTATCTTCACTAAAAAATATAGAAGCACTAATACTAAGCCAAATAATTCCAAATATAATCCCAAATATCTCCTTTTTTATAATAGAGCTAATAATAACTACTAAACCAATCCCTATAAAAATAGCACCAAAAATAGATAAAAAGAGAGCCTCAACTCCAAATAGTTTAAATATTACAAAAAGATCTATTAATAGCACAACCCCAAAAGCCAAAAGAGCTCTTTTTAAAAAATCTCTTCTTGATTCTTTTAGATTATCAAAAATATACCCTTCTCTTTTTGCCCATTCATACAGTTCATTATTAATATTTTTAGCAAAATAGTAAATCTCTCTTCCCCTATTATTATAAGGAGAGATAGTATAACTATTACTATCTTTGAACAAAAGTTCATTCATAATCTTTTTTTGATCAAATGTTAGTTGATTATCAACATCTTTTATCTTTTCAATAATAATATCCCTATCTTCTTTCCTTATTTTTAAATATCCTTTTGCTCCAAGCTCTAAAATAGCAGGAGCTAAATCCTTACTATCAGCAAATTTATCTATTAATAAAGCAGACTCTAAAAGAGATAATCCTTT
>JAADEA010000033.1 GCA_013153675.1 Campylobacterota bacterium | reverse complement strand
TGAAAACTAAATCACAAGTAGCTCTTTTAAAAAGAGATAAAAATATAAAATCTCTTGAAGATGCTCTTAGACAAAATATAAAATCTATCGATAATATGAATAAAGTAATTGAATCTATATTAGAGTTTGGAAGAGCAGAAGGTGCTCAATTTACCCAAAGTGAAGAGATAGATCTAATAAAATTTATAGAGGAAATAGTAGATGAATTTAAACTACTTGGAGAGAGTAAAGAGATAACAATAAAAAAACATCTTCATCCAAAATCTCTACAAATAAAAATACAACCTCTCTTAATAAGACAAATTATTCAAAACTTTTTACAAAATGCTATTAGATTTACACCTCCTAAAAAACAGATTGTAGTAAGTAGCTATATTAAAGATGATAATTTTATTTTAAAAATTAGAGATGAAGGGGAAGGAATTGAAGAGGGAATAGATCTATTTGCCCCATTTAAGCGAAGTAAAAATTCTCCAGGAACAGGACTTGGTCTATTTTTGGTTAAAAGTGCAGCAGACTCAATAGGAGGAAAAGTTTTTATAAATAATCGAAAAGATGGGAAGAGTGGTGCAGTTGCTACTTTTATCTTACCTCTTAATAAAAATATATAAAAATATTAGATTTTTAAGTCTATTTAAGCTCTCTTAAGTTATAAATCCAGAATTAAAATTTAAAAAAAGGGTGGAAAGATGGCTTTGATGATTACAGAAGAGTGCATTGCTTGTGATGCTTGTAGAGAAGAGTGTCCAACTGGAGCAATTGAAGAGAATGATCCTATATATATTATAGATCCAGATAGATGCACTGAATGTGTGGGATATTTTGATGAACCTCAATGTATTGGAGTATGTCCAGTAGATTGTATTATCCCAGATCCTGATAATATGGAAAGTATGGAAGAGTTGCAACTAAAATTTAAGCAACTTGAAAACGAGGCATAAGGTGCCAAAAAGAGTAGCAATTATAGATATTGGTTCAAACTCTGCAAGGCTGGTTATATATCAACGAACCAGCCGTTTTGGCTTTCATTTAATTCATCAACAAAAAAGTTCAATTAGAATATCTGAAGGAACATATGAAAATAGTGGTTTTTTACAACCACAAGCTATAAAAAGAGCATATAGTCTTATATCTCTATTTGCTCAAACTCTAAAAGAGTATAAAGTAAAAAAACTCTTAGCAGTAGCTACATCAGCAGTAAGAGAAGCTCCAAATAAAAGTGAATTTATCTCTTTAATTAAAAGAGATTTTGGTATAAAAATAAAAGTAATTAGTGGAGAGAAAGAGGCATTTTTATCTGCTTTTGGAGCAAAAAATCTACTTCCAATAAAAGATGGTATCACAATTGATATTGGAGGAGGCTCTGCAGATTTAGCTCTTATTGAAAATTGTCAAATTAAGGCAATAGCCTCTTTAAAACTTGGAACAATAAGAATAAAAGAGCTCTTTTTTGATAAAAAGATCTCTACAAAAGAGGCAAAAGAGTATATAAATAAAGAATTAGAAAAGATTCCTTCTACATTTTTTAATAAAACAGATATAGCAATAACAATTGGTGGAACTGCAAGAGCTATTGCTAAAGTTATTATGAAAAACGAAAAATATCCTTTTGATAAGATACATGCATTTACATATGATATTAAAAAAAGTACTCCCCTTTTAGAAAAAATTATATTCTCTTCAAAAAAGGAGCTAAAAAAACTTGGTGTAAAAGAGGCAAGATTAGACACAATTAGAGAAGGAACTCTTATATTTTTAGAAATTTTTAACTATCTAAAATTAAAAAAGTCCGTTGTAAGTGGAGTAGGATTAAGAGAAGGACTATTTTTAAATGATCTACTTAGAAATACAAATGGAAGATTTCCCGCAAATTTTAATCCAAGTATTAGAAGTATAATAGATAGATTTGATGTATTAAAATTGCCAAAAGGAAATAAATTTAAGATAGCAAAAGAGTTATACTCTATCTTAGAAGATAAGATATCATCTCCAACAAAATATTATAAATATATAAATGATGCTCTTAAGTTAAGTGATATTGGAAAAATTTTAACAATCTATAAAGAGCACCAACATGCTTATTATATTGCAGCTCAAGAGTTAAATTATGGATATTGGCATAGTGAAATTTTACTTATATCTTTTATACTTCGTTCAAAAGGGGAGAAACTTATAAATAAAACTCTATATAAAAAATATAAAAGCCTTCTTCCACCAAAAAAAATTTTAAAATGGCTCTCTTTTATATATACATTAACTCTTATTTTGCACGAAAATTCAGCCAAAAGCAAATATAGCTTTAAAATAGAAAATAACACTTTAATTATAATTACACCTATTGATGAATACATTATAAAAGAAGAGATTAAAAAACTAAAAAAACCAAAAGAGATAAAAGTAAAAATATTAAATAGCTAACTCTTCTTTTACTCTTTTTAAAAGTATCTCTTTTATCTCCTCTTTTACCCTCTTAAACTCTTCTATTCCTTTCCCATCTGGATCTATAAATGGAATATGTATATGCTTTTTCCCTTTAAAATAGTTTACACATCTATTCTTTGCTCTATCACACACCGAAATGATTAAATCAAATGGAGCATACTCTTCTATTGCTTCAATAGATTTAGAATAGTAACTATCTCTCCATGCCCCCTCTTCTTTTAAAACCTCAATAGCGCTTTTATTTACTTCTCCTTTAGGATCACTACCAGCACTATAAGCAATAACTTTATCTTTTAAATACAAATTAATTAATCCTTCTGCCATAATAGATCTACAACTATTCCCTGTACATAAAATTAAAACCCTCTTCAAATAGCAATTCCTTCCAAAATAGTCTTATAAATTAAATCTAATATTTTATCTTGTGTGGCTAAATTTATATCTATCTCAAGCTTTTGATATAGACTCTTAATAGAGGTATAATTTAAAATAGATGAAAATATTAATAACTCTACAGTAAATCTATCTTGATTTTTAAAATATCCCTCTTTAACTCCTTCTTGAATAATATTATCTATCTCATTTAATAAATCCTTTAATAAAGAAGAACATTTTTTTGGAAAACTATCTAAAAGTAAAGATAACTCTCTTAAAAAAAGTAGAGCAAAATAGCTATTTTCAAAAAAATATTCTCCCATAATAT
Source organism: Campylobacterota bacterium (assembly GCA_013153675.1). Next base: position 4,651 of record JAADEA010000033.1, on the reverse strand, counting down.
AAATTGAACTTTTTAGAGCACTTTTTGGATCTTTATCTTTTGAGATATCTTTAACTAAAGAGTATAGATTTTGAAAATTTTGACAAAAGATCTCTTCATAAATAGCATATTTATCTCTAAAATAGTAATATATAGCCGGTTTTGTAATACCAACTTCTTTAGCTATCTCTTCAATTGTACTATTTTCATATCCTTGTTTAGCAAAGATCTTTAAAGCAGTGTATAAAATTTTCTCTTTACGCGTTAAATTTTTATTCATAAGCTATCCTTCTAATTTTCATAAGGGTAGCTTATAAAATTTTTACTTTCTTTTCTATAAATAGAGGAAGTTAAATTTTAAATTAAAGAAGGAAGAAGCAAAGAGCCTCTTCTTAGAACTTTTTAGCAATAGAAAACTCAAAAGTTTGTGTTCTATCACCATCTTTTTTATTTAGAGGTTTAGCAAAGATAAATGTAACCGGACCAAATGGAGATCTCCACTCAATTTGTGCTCCAGCTGATGCTCTCTTAATTTCACTTAAAGAGTGCTCTCCAATCATTCCATAATCAACAAAAGCAGTAAGTCTCATATGTTTTACAAATTTTACTGGAATACTTGCCTCTAAACTTGTAACCATACTCTTCATACCACCAATTCTATCTCCATAAGAGTTAATTGGAGAGATAGAAGCTGGATCAAAACCTCTTACACCCCAAGAAGCTCCTCCAAGATATAATTTCTCAGCAATTGGCACATATCCTTTATCTGTAATATGGCTATATCTAAATTTATATCTTAAAATTAAATCATAATTTAGCCAATCTTCCAATCCTTTATATGCTGCAAATTTAAAGTCATATTTAATAAATTTTGCTTTTTCATCGCCAGATCCTCCAAGTCCAGCATATTCTAAATATAATTGAGCAAAGAATCCTTTCCTTGGAGTAAAATAGTCATCTGTATTATCAAAAGTAATAGTACTAAATATTGAACCTTTTTTATAAGATTGATAATCAACACTATTTGCACTATCATAATCACTATAATCTACATCAGAGTAGCTATAACCAACAGAGACCTTCCAATGTCTACCTAGTTTTCTACCAATACTTAAATATCCACCTTTTTCTTTCTTGGTATAATCAATAAATTCATATTTACTATGATAAATTCCAAAAGATGCACTAAATAAAGAGTCAAAAACTCTTGGATCAGAGAAAGACAAAGCAAAATTATGAGATTTTTTAGATAGATCTACCGACAAACTTCCTGCAATACCTGTTCCAAACATATTCCTATCTGAAATACTTGCAGTAACTCCAAGCCCTTCATAACTTCCATATCCCAAACCAGCTGCTATACTTCCTGTTTGAGCCTCTTTTACTTTTACTAATAGATTTAGCTTATTACCACCAACTTTTTGAGGAATGATTTGAACCTCATCAAAAAATCCTGTCTTTTGAAGTTCAATCTTACTATCTTCATAATCTGTCGCATTAAACAACTCACCAGGTGTTAAATAGATATATCTTCTAATAACATGATCTTTTGTCTTTTTATTTCCGCTAATAATAATATTATTAATATAGTATTTTTGCCCTGGTCTTAATACATAAGTAACAGATACTCTCTTATTTACAGGATCTTTTTGAAATCTTGGCTCAACTACCGCATAAGCATATCCTAAATCTCCAAGCTTCTTTTGAAGCATAGCTATATCTTCTCTTAATTTTTTAACATTAAATACTTTGCCACTTTTTAGTTTCAACTCCTCTTTAATCTCTTGCATATTTAAACCAGGTACAGGAGTTACAGATACTTTACCTACTTTATATTGAGCACCCTCTTTTATATGATAAGTAATTGTTGCAGTATGAGAGCTAAAATCTGTCTTCATAATTGGCTGGCTAACTTGAGCATCCACATATCCATGTTGTAAATATACATCTCTTACTCTCATTTGATCATATGGAAGTTCAGCCGGAACAGCCTCTCCTCCACCAATAAATGGAATCCAAGAGAAAAGCCCACCCTCTTTATTTACTAAATCACTCTTTAATTCAGAATCACTTAGATGCTTATTTCCAATAAAAGTTACCTTTTTAATCTTTATAGGCTCACCCTTATCTACATCAAACTTTAAAACAATGCCATCATCTTCTCTTTTTGCACTAACTTTTACTTTTGCTTCTCTATAACCAGCCTCTCTTAAAAGTTGTTCAAGACGATTTTTTGCCGCTATCGCAGCAGCAGGAGAGTATTGCTCACCCTTTTTAATTCCTAAAACTTTTGCAATCTTCTCTTCATCTACACCACTTGCTTCTATATCTACAATTTTACCCGTAATATTTGGCAATTGAGCATAAATAACCGCACTACAAGCCATGCTAAGAGCCAACATTTTGCCGCTAAATTTAATCATTCCCCACCTCTTTTTAAAAGTATTTAAGTATTATATAATAATAACCTTATTTTAATAAATCTTTATTAAAACCTATTAACTTTTTAATAATTTGTTAACTTTTAATCTTATTTAATGTCACTTTAACCTCTTGATATATAGCACACTCACCCTCTTGTGAAACTAAGTTTGGAGTTATTCTATTTACTCCATTTACACTATTATAGATTAAAACACAATCATCTCTTAAATTATCATCTATCTTTGCTTTGCCTATTAAAAAGCCCCACTTGCTCTCAACAACTACACTCTCTCCATCTTTAAAACCACTATTTGGTGGAAGATGAATATATTCATATCTCTCAAATTGAGAATTTAGAGATTTTTTTGCCTTTGCAGTTATTAAATAGTAATCTTGAGTGCTATCTTCTTTTTTATAATCTACAAATTTTAGATGTTTATTATCCTCAAAATCATCATAAAACTCATCTATAAAGATAAACTCCTCATCTCCATCCTCTCCAAAACCATTCTCATATGGAATATTCTCATAATCTTTTACTATATATCTACCATCACCTATATTTTTACAAAAAGAGATAAAATGGTTAATATAAAAATCCTCATCCCTTAATAGCTCCTCTTTATTAAATCTCTTTAAAATCTCTTTTGTAAATTCATACTCACTAACTCCTCCATCAAAATCTAAAGCCTTTCTCATCTCTTCTACATAAGGATGACCATATGAAAATCTTAAATCCCTTTTTTCTAAAAAGTTTTTTGCTGGAATTACAACTCTTGCCAACTTTGAAGTTTCATTTTCCCATAAACCAAAATAGATTAAATTTTCTACCTCCTCTAACTCTTTTTTTACTCTATTACTATTTGGCATAGAAAAAGCTGGATTTCCGCCTTGTACTATTATGCTCTCAAAATCCCTAAAAGGGGTTAGAGGATGTGAAACAGCAGGTAACTTATAATTAAATATATTATCTACTCCATATAAACTATTACCTAAATATGCTACTCCACAATCTTTTTTTCCAAATAGTCCAAGAGTAGCTGCCAAAGAATCAATTGCCCATAAAACATAATGTCCAATACTATATTTTTGAGGTCCAACTCCCACTAAAAAGGTAGTTTTATGATTTTGCAAAAGATATAAAAGATCTCCTAAATCATCTAAAGAAATGCCAATATGCTCAAGAATTGCCTTTATTCTAAAAGTTTGAGTAAATTCATAAAAATCTTCCCAATCAGGAGCAAACTTTTCTAACCACTCCTCATCTTGCGCCTGCTCCATATATATAAAACGTGATAATAAAATAGCTAAATAAAAATCACTTCTTGGTTTAATTTGAAGATGTAAAGAGGCTCTTTTTGCAATTGGTGTTTTAATAGGATCAATTACTACTACCTTTTTCCCATTTAAATATGGAAGTATATGTGAATTTGTTACAGATAAATTTCTTCCCCAAACTACTATTAATTCGCTATTTTTAATAATATCTAAAGGAAGAGTTTTATTAACGCCTCTTCCCTCTTTTATACCAGCTTCTCCTGCACTATCACATAAACTACCTTTTGTAATATAACCATTTAACTCTTTTGCCAATATATTAGTAACATATCTCATAACACCAAAATGACCGCTTCCTCTCCACAAAAGCCATTTTTTATTATCAATTACTTTTGCTACCTCATCTAAAGCTTCCTCTAAAGAGACCTCTTTCCCATCTATTCTTGGAGTTAAAATTCTTGGCTCTTTTAAATATTGGTTATATAAATGAGCACACAAAGTTCCATTAACTGGCTCATCTTTAATAGCTTTAAATCTATTTTCATCTTTTAAATAATATAGACCACATCCATCATAACAATCTAAAGGACAAGCACTTTTAATCATTTTATCTCCACCTTTACTAATGTTGAAAATTTATAAACAGGTTTTAAAACTATCTCTGCTCTATAATCAGAGATAAATTTCTCATCAGCCACTTTCCATATCTTATAAAACTTTAATTTTGTCTCTTTCCCATTTATAAAGATCTTCTTTTTTGATATATCTTTTAACTCATCTTTAGATAAAAATATAGTCAATTTAGCTTTAGATATATCCATAACTTTTGCCAAAAGAGAGTTAGTTAATACAAACTCACCCTTTTTTACATAAATTTTATATAGATATCTATTTTTGATAATAATATGTTTATTTGAGATTTTATCTTTTAATAGGGTCTCTTTATCTCTTAGAGAGTTTAATTGGCTCT
>JAADEA010000009.1 GCA_013153675.1 Campylobacterota bacterium | reverse complement strand
TATTAATAGATTGCTCCATTCTATTAATCTTTCTATTCTCTCCAATCTCCTTCTTTAATAGTTTAAAATTTATAAGCAAAGATGAGATTGGAGTATTATAATCGTGCAAAATATCCTTAATAAACTTCTCATTTAAATCAAGAGCCTTTTTAAAAGGATAAAGAGAGTAGAGAGAAAAGATAAAAGATAAAATTGCAATCAATAAAGCATATATTAAAAACTCTTTTTTTATAGCTCCCCTAACCTCCTCTATCTTCTTTAGATACTCAGCTTTATCCAAAGAGAGCTTTAAGAGATATTTTTTAGAATCAGGAATATGAAACAAAGAAAATAGCTCATTCTCCTCTTTTATAAGAGTAACAACTGGCTGAGACTCCTTCTCTATAAACCCCAACCTAAACTCTTTACAATCTAAAGTATAGCTACAAAGCTTCATTCTATCTAAAAGATTTGAATCTATACTCTTTATTTTAGAAGATAGAGTCTTGTTATAGATAATTGCTAAAAGAAGAAGCTGCAAAAAGAAGAATATAAAAAAGTTCTTTAATAGAGCTTCAATTTCATACTTTTTCAATCATATAACCTTGACCTCTAATATTTTTAATCTCAATACCTAACCTCTTTTTTAATTTATTAATTAATACCCTTAAGGCATTAAGATTTGGCTCATTTAGATACTCAAGCAGATAAGAGCTCTCTACTACTCTGCCTTGATTTTTAAAGAGCTCTAATATAATATTTGTCCCAACCTCTCCAAGTGAAATCAACTTTCCATCTTTAAATATCTCTTTAGAGTATAAATTTACTAATATATCTTTATACTCAATTAATTCCTTATTAAGATAACGGCTCTTAATTCTAACAACTAGCTCCTCTGGCTCAAAAGGCTTTTTAATATAATCCTCTGCTCCAATCTTAAAGGCCTTTACCACTGAGTTTGTATCTGTTAAAGCAGAGATATAGATAGTTGGAGTTAAATCATCTGCCTCTTTTAGAGATTTTAAAACCTCAAATCCACTCTCATCTGGCAAGTTTATATCAAAAATATATAAATCATACTTTTGCTCAAAACTCTTATTATAGGCCTCTTTGGCACTAAAAGCACTATCAACCTTAAAACCTTCAAGCTCTAAATACTCTTTTAGGCTCTCATTTAATATCTTATCATCTTCAAGGAGTAAAATTTTCATAAGAAAAATTATATCAAATTTTTAAAAAAGCACCAAAAGGTGCTTAGTAAGGATATAAAGGAGAAAATAATGAAACTATTAAGCTAATAATTAAATCAAATTAAGCTGCAGCAGCCTTCTTAGCAGCCTCTAATGCCTCTTCATAATTTGGCTCTTGAGTAATCTCTGGAACAACTTGCTTATATACAACTTTTCCATCTTTATCAATTACAAAAATCACTCTTGCAAGAAGTCCAGCAAGTGGCCCATCAGCAAGTAAAACACCATACTTTTGACCAAAATCTTTATTTCTAAAATCACTACATACTTTAATATTATCAACTCCAGCAGCTCCACACCATCTAGCAGCTGCAAATGGTAAATCCATTGAAACTGTTACAACATCTACACCATCAAGCTTAGAAGCCTCTTCATTAAATCTTCTTGTCTCAGCATCACAAACTGGTGTATCAAGAGATGGAACAGCAATTACTAATTGAGTTCTACCCTTCCCACCAATCTTCTCATCTTGTAGCATAGGATTAGAGTTTACCACAATAACCTCAGGAGCCTCATCTCCAACATTTACCTCATTTCCAGTTAGGTTACATACTGTATCATTTTTAAACGTTACTGTTGCCATTTGCAATCCTTTTGTTTGGTTTAAACATTGAAAGTATAACCTAAATCGGATAAAAAAACTCTTGATTAATAGAAAAAACTATTTCAAAATTTCAAAATATTATTTTTGTTTCTTTTAGAAACATTTTACCTAATTATATAAAAAAGTGTTTTAAAAAGTATTACTTTTTGTAATACTTCCCAAGTGGGAAGGAGAAAGATTATCTATTCTTTAACTGCTGAAGCTTCTCTTCAAGATGCTTTTTAGATGGATAGATAAATACCGCTTTTCTTTTAATATTAATTCTCTCTTTATCATCTACTGCATATGCATTAATAGTAATTGGGATAGATACATCACTCTTTGCATTCTCAACTAATGGCTTTTTAGCTCTTAATACAATGCTCTTCTTTCTCTTTCCTCTTGGAGCAATACTAAATGGCTCACTTGGTTGAACTATTTCGATATTTTCATTATCAACACTAAAGTAGTAAGTGTGTCGTTTAGTATCAGTATTTTGAAATAGTCCTGTATAGGTATTTTCTACACTCCCATCTGGCAATACTTTATAAAGCCTTGTATCTTTATTAATATTTAATAACATATGCTCTTTTTTTGAGCCCATTACAAATAGCATAATCAATACAACTGCTAAAACTCCAAAATAGCCAATAATCTTTGGTCTAAATATCCTAGTCTTTCCTTCATGCTTTTCAGTCTCTCTCTCACTTGACCACTGCACTAAACTTGGCTTTCCTAAATTCCCCATCACAACCGTACAAGCATCAACACACTCAAGGCAGTTAATACACTCAAGCTGCAGACCCTTTCTAATATCAATATGAGTTGGACATACTCTAACACAACTCTCACACATCGTACACTCACTATCAGGCTCTCTTTGGCGAAGCTCCTTTTCACTATTTACTACTTTTCTTCTCTCATTTCCATGCCCCTCATAGATATGTCCTCCTCTAATTGGGTCATATACTGCCATTAGAGTATCTTCATCATAAAGAACTGATTGAACGCGGCTATATGGACAGATATAGATACAAAAATTCTCTTTAATAAATACAATATCTGCAATTAAAAATAGAGCAATTCCAATAACAAACCCAATCATAATGGTATGTTCACTTGGATTTTTTAGATACTCAAAAAATGTCTCAGGCGGCACAAAATACCACATAAAATCAGCTGCCGCAATAAAGGCTAGAATAGACCAAATTAATATTGCAATAATTTGCTTTCCACGATGCTTGCTATAATCTGGCTCCTTTTGTTTATTTTTAATTGACCTTCTTAACTTAAGAAGCTTTGTCTCTAGCAAATCTCTATATATTACTCTAAAAATTGTTTGAGGACACGCCCATCCACACCAAGCTCTTCCAGCAAGCGCAGTTAATGCAAATATCCCTAAAAATAGAAGCATCAATAAAAATGGCATAATATATAGCTCTTGCATATCAAAACGGGTAAATAGAAAATGTAGCTGCTTCTTATCAAAGTTTAATAAAAAAAAGTGGTTATCATTAATTTTTATCCATGGCAAAACTAAAGCAATAATAGTAATTGCAATATAGGCCCAGTAGCGCTTTATTCTATAAGGAATCCATCCCTTTAGATATTCGCTTTTTTTAGACATCTCAATTCCTTTAACTAAATTTTTACTTATTATAACTATAAATTATGGTTATAATAAGTTTATTGTATAATCATTATATACTATCTTACTTAAAAAATCATTATTAATGTGCTAAAATATTACTCAAATTTCTAAAAAGGTAGTTTATGGAACTAACACATATAGATGAGAATAATTTACCAAAAATGGTAGATGTTTCTTTAAAAGATAATACCCAAAGAGTAGCAGTTGCAAGCGGAGTTATAAAGGTATCAAAAGAGGCTTTTGAAGCAGTAGTTCAAAATAGAACAAAAAAGGGGCCAGTGCTCCAAACAGCAGTTATTGCTGCCATTTGCGGAGCAAAAAAGACTTCAGATTTGATACCTATGTGTCATCCATTAATGTTAACTTCTGTTAAAATAGAGACGCTAGAGCTTCCTAATCTTCCAGGATTTAAAATTATAGCAACAGCAAAACTAGTCGGAAAGACTGGAGTTGAAATGGAAGCTCTAACAGCTGTTAGCGTTGGCCTTTTAACCATTTATGATATGCTCAAAGCAATTGATAAGAGTATGGTTATTGGGCCAATTCAACTTGAGAAAAAGAGTGGCGGTAAGAGTGGAGATTTTATTAGAGAAAATAAAGGAGATAGAGATGGAGAATAAAGAGAAAAAATTAACATATCCAAGAGATTGGGAGTTTACTATTATTGGACGAGATAAAGATAAAATTGAAGATGCTATTAAAGAGGTTCTAAAAGATAAAGAGCACACCTTTTCATTTAGTAAAGTCTCAAAAAATGGAAAGTTTAGTAGCTATAGAGCTAAATGTGAAGTAGAGACTGAAGAGGAAAGAGATAATCTTTATAAAAACTTTGGAGACCATAAGGATGTAGATTATGTATTTTAATCTACTCCTTTTTTATAATTACATCTATCTCTAAAAGGTCTATATTATCTTTCTCTTTTTTAGAGATTTGGATATCAGTAATTTGGATATATTTTCTTAATACATTAATAATATCAGCTCTCATCTTTTCCATATGAGGAGTAATATTGTTGGCTCTATCAGTAGCAATTGCTATTAAGAGTCTATCTTTTGCAATATTAGCACTCTTTTTCTCTTTACCAAATAGCTTTTTTAGCCAACTCATTTGAACAATCCTGCTAATTTAGTAAAGATATTTTTATTTTGTATAAACTCTACATCTTCAAATGGAACCTCTTTTCCAGTTAAACGTTGAGCTATTCTCTTATAGGCTGCTCCTGCTGGAGACTTCTCATTTAAGATAACTGGCTTTCCAGTATTTGAAGCATCAATTACTTTTTTATCTTCTGGCACCTTTCCTAAAAGTTTAATAGATAAAATCTCTAAGATATCATTAATTGCTAACATCTCCTCTTTTTTTATCAACTCTGGGTCTATTCTATTAATAATTAAGAGCTTTTCTACCTCTTTTCCATTTTTTGCCTTTTGGCTCTTTGCATCAACTAATCCTATTACTCTATCAGCATCTCTAATTGAAGATACTTCTGGATTAACAACCACAATTACATAATCGGCATACAGAATAGTATGTTCAAATCCACTCTCAATTCCAGCTGGAGAGTCTAAAAATATATAATCAAATTCGGTTTTTAGTTGCTCAATTAAGGTCTTTACTTTATCTTTATTCAATACAGATTTATCTTTTGTTTGAGAGGCTGCTAAAAAAAATAGATTATCTACTCTTTTATCTTTAATTAGTGCTTGTTGAAGGGTTGCCTCTCCATCCATTACATGGGTTATATCATATACTACTCTATTTTCTAGCCCTAAAATCATATCTAAATTTCTTTGTCCTATATCAAAATCTACTACAACGCTCTTTTTACCCTCTAGCGCAGTGCCAAGACTTAAATTTGCTGAAGTAGTAGTCTTTCCAACTCCACCCTTACCACTAATTACTGCAAAAACTAATCCCATTTTAATTTCCTTTATACTCTTTTATTTCTATTTCATCATCTCTTAACTTAACCTTATATGTTATATAATCATTTATCTGTTCAGTAATATCGTAACCATTAAAAATTATTTTTGCTTTATTAGAAGCTTTTATTAACATAAAATCCCCATTACATACCACCATACCTTCCACAATATCTAAGGCTATAAAGTTTCTTTCGCAATGTATAAAAGCTCCGCTATTTATTCTCTTTAAAAAGACTAAACTACCCTCAGCAACTATCTCACACCCACTTCTTATTACCATATCCATAACTTCTAGTTGATTGGTTGTTGAAATCTGCTCTTTGGAGCCCTTTTTTTCATCTATAGTTAGATTTTTTGTGTATAAAATATTATAGTGTCTAAGTAAATCCTCTATCTCTTCATCTACTTCTCCTTTCAAATTAATTAGATATTTTTGTAATATTGTGATATTTTTTTGGATAAATTGGATAATCTCAAATTTATTGTCAATTTCAATTTCAAATACTTTAATATTATACTGCTTCACTTTCATATTACTCTTTTTTCCTAAGATTATATCACAAAATAAATTATAATAGAAATATGATTTTGACATAATTTAAAACTTTGAGAAGAATATATTAGAGGTAAAAATTATGTTATAGAAGATAAATTAAGTATCATTATGAATTGGGAGTATAAAAATGATGGCGGATAGGGCGGGATTCGAACCCGCGGTACCCGTGAAGGTACGCACCCTTAGCAGGGGTGTGGTTTCAGCCAGCTCACCCACCTATCCTCTTTGGTAGGTTGAAATTGTATAAAAAAAATACTTAAATAAATATTAAAGCCAAAAAAATATTTTGAAAAATCTAATATTTTATTAAAAATTGGTAAAATATAGTAAAAAGAAGGTTGGTAAAATGGCATTAAATTTTGAAGAGGCTCTGAAGGTGGCTTTAAGTGCAGCAAAGAGCATAAGAGAAAAAGAGATTGTAAACCTTTCTAATAGTCTAAATAGAGTAATAGCTACTGATATTAGAGCAAAAAGAGCGCTTCCCCCTTTTAATAATTCTGCTATGGATGGATATGGATTTAGATATAAAGATAAAGACACCCCTTTAAGAGTTGTAAAAAAGATATTAGCAGGGGAGAGTGTAGAGCCAATTTTGGGAGAAAGAGAGTGTTATAAGATAATGACAGGGGCTAAAGTGCCATCTGATGTAGATACTATTATTCCTAAAGAGTTTTGTATTCAAAAAGATGATATGCTCTATATACAAAAGGAGGTGAAGAGAGGAAATGCAATAAGATTAAAAGGGGAAGAGATAGAAAAAGGTGAGTTGTTATTAAAAGAGGGAGAGATTTTAACCTATGCTAAGATTGCTCTTTTAGCCTCTCAAGGAGTTAGTGCAATAGAGGTATTTAAGCCTCTTAAGATTGCAATTGTAGCTACTGGAAGTGAAGTTAAAGAGCCTTGGGAGGAGGCAAATGAGGATGAGATATATAATATTAACTCTATTAATATCTTAATGGCTCTAAAGAGTTTTGGATTTGATAGTGAATATAAAGGGAGATTAGAAGATAGTTTTATAAAGAGCAAAGAGTTTTTTAAAGAGTTAAAAAGAGAGTATGATTTAATTATTACTACAGGTGGAGTTAGTGTTGGAGATGCTGATTTTACAAAAAGGGCTTTGATTGAGAATGGCTTTAGAGCCCTATTTGAAGGGGTAAGAGTAAAGCCAGGACACCCAACGATGTTTGGGGTAATGGAGAGAAGTTTTATTATGGCTTTGCCGGGTAATCCTCTAGCTGCCATCTTAAATTTTTTGCTTCTTGGAATTCCTACTATATTTAAGATGCAAGGGGCAAAGTTTTTTAGATTTAAAGAGTGTAGAGTAAAGATGGGAGAGGAGTTAACTCTTAAAAAAGGAAGAGCCAATATTGTATTAGGTAATATAAAAGATGGTATCTTTTTCCCTTTTAACCATAATCAGTATGGTTCAGGAATGATTATGCCCTTAGTAAAAAGCAGTGCAGTTGCTATTTTTAATGAAAATATAGATAGAGTAGAGAAAAATAGCATTATAGATGTGGTATTACTCTAAAGCAAAGAGTAAGAAAAATGTAACTATAATGAGATAATTAATATTAAATAGAGTTTGGAGTAAAATTTTTTATGAGTTTTAAGAGTAGATGAGAAAAAAAGATAAAATTGTAGAAAGAGTTATTTTAGTTATTAGCGATATTATTATCTTAATAGCCACCTTTTATATAGCTCGATATATTAGAGAGTATCTTCCTTTTTCCTCTCTTCCTCCATTTAAAGAGATAGCCTTGGAGGATTTTTTATTTGTAGTTATAGTTACCTTTATTTTACTCTTTAAGGAGAAAATCTATGAAATTAGATATGATTTTTGGCAAGAGTAATAC
>JAADEA010000010.1 GCA_013153675.1 Campylobacterota bacterium | reverse complement strand
GGCAAGGGTAGTGGAGAGTATGGGCAAAAGTCTTGATAGTTTAGTAAAGGAAGGGTATGATCTAACAAAGCTTCCGGGTATTGGAAAGGATCTAAGCGAAGCTATCAAGGAGATAGTATTAAGTGGCAAATTTTCAAAATTGGAAGAGTTAAAAAGAGAGATTCCAGAGAGTTTAATAGAACTTTTATCGATAGAAGGGCTTGGACCAAAAAGGATCAAAGTTCTTTATGATAAGTTTGGGGTAACTTCTCTTGAAGATTTGGCAAAATTGGCAGAGAGTGGAGAGCTATCTAAAATAAGAGGTTTTGGTGTAAAGCTTATTTCAAAGATTTTAGAAGGTGTTAAACTTGCTAAAAAGAGTGGGAAGAGGTTTCGTTTTGATATTGTTAAACCTTATGCTGAGGAGTTAAGAGAGTATTTAAAAAATTTTAATGGGGTATTAAAAGTTGAGGTTGCCGGAAGTTATAGAAGAAAAAAAGAGAGTGTGGGAGATTTAGATATTTTGGTAGTAGCTAAAAATTGGGAGGAGGTTAGTGACTATTTTGTAAAGTATGAGAAAGTTAAAAATATTCTCTCAAAAGGTGAGACAAGATCAACTATTATTTTAAGAAATGATTTGCAAGTTGATCTAAGAAGTGTTTCAAAAGAGAGTTATGGGACAGCTCTTCACTACTTTACAGGCTCAAAAGCTCATAATATTAAGATAAGAAAGATCGCTCAAGATAGAGGCTGGAAGGTAAATGAGTATGGCATCTTTAATGATAAAGGGGAGAAGATTGCTGGTGAGAGTGAAGAGGAGGTTTATAAGAGTCTTGGGCTCTCTTATATAGAACCAGAGCTTAGAGAAGATAGAGGTGAGATTGAAGCAGCTATGAGAGGAGCTTTGCCAAAACTTATAGAGCAAAAGGATATAAGAGGCGATTTGCATATGCATACTACTTATAGTGATGGAAAATTTTCTATTAAAGAGATGGCTTTAGCTGCTAAAGAGATGGGATATAGCTATATTGCCATTACAGATCACTCAAAAAGATTAACAGTAGCAAATGGTTTAGATGAAAGGAGATTAAAAGAGCAGTGGAGAGAGATAGAAAAAATTAGTAGTGAGGTTGATATTAAAATATTAAAAGGGATTGAATGTGATATTTTAGATGATGGAAGTTTAGATTTAAGTGATGAAGTTTTAAAAGAACTTGATATTGTGCTTGTAGCAGTGCATTATAAATTTAATCTTTCAAAAGAGGAGCAGACAAAAAGGATAGTAAATGCGTTAAAAAATAAATATGTTCATATTTTAGCCCATCCAATGGGAAGGCTTATTGGAGGTAGAAAGGCTTTGGATATAGATATGGAAGAGATTTTTAAAGTAGCTAAAGAGGAAGGAAAAGTCTTAGAGATAAATGCTCAACCTCAAAGGCTCGATCTAAATGATATCTATGCAAAGATGGCAAAAGAGATGGGGATAAAATTTGCAATTTCTACCGATTCGCATGCGATAGAGTGTTTAAAATTTATGGAGTTTGGGATAAATCAGGCAAGAAGAGGATGGATTGAAAGAGAGGATGTAATAAATACGATGGAGTTGGATGAGTTTTTAAAATTTATAAAAAGATAGAATATTTTTCTTTATTATCTTCATTTTATGGAAAAATATCTTTTTGGATTTTAAGCAATGCTACTTAAGTTGCTTTTAAAAATTTAATTTTTTCTTATAATAAATCCATAAAAATTTTAATAAGGAGAAAAGAGATGGGAAAAAGAAAGGTAGAGAAAAAAGAGGTTACTCAAAAAGTAGATAATGCACAAGATAACTATGTAAATGAGCAGTTAAAAAGAGTTTCAAATGAAGCAATTGAAGCTTTAAATTTAATTGGAGAGGTATTAGAAGCAATAGATAAGCAAGATAAAGAAAAAGCAATTGAAGCTTGTGAAAAATCTCTTGGAAAAATTGAAGTTCTCTTAGCAAGAGATCCAAACTTATCTCAAGTACCAGTTGATATTAGAGAACAAGTAATAGATTATCCAGGAACAGTAGATGATATTGTTCATACAAAAGAGGTTTTAAAAGAGCTTATTGAAGATGATGAGCTACAAGCAGCAAGAGATATTATGTTAAATTTAGCAAGTGAACTTGATATCTTTATTACACTATTGCCAGTTGGTGCATATCCAGCAGCAATTAAAGGAATTATTCCTCTAATTGAAGCAGGAGATTTTCAAGAGGCTAAAAAGCTTTTAATAGAGATTTTAGATACATTAGTATTAGAAAAAATTGTAATTCCTCTACCAGTGCTAAGAGCACAAAAAGCAATAGAAAGAGCAAGTGATTTAACAAAAGGTAAAGATGATGCAAATAAAGAAGAGTTAAAAGAGTTGCTTGAGTATGCAAAAGAGCAACTGCTATTGGCTCAAGCTCTTGGATATGGTAAAGTAAAAGAGGATTATAAAGATCTGCTTGATGAAATTGAGAAGATAGAATCTATCTTAGCAGATAAAGATAAAGGCACAAAAGATATTTTTGAAGAGTTAAAAGAAAAATTAAATAAATATATGGCAACTTTTAATAAAATCCATAAAGCAAAAGAGATGCCAAAAGCAGAGGAGAAGTAATTTTCCTCTGTTAATTTCCCCATAAAATGCCTCTAAGTTTAATTATTGTAAATTTGTACTCTCAATTTTGTAAAAATAAAAGTTTGTGATATACTATTCTTAAAGGAATATTAAGAGCCAAAAGGTAGAATTGATGGACAAAAAAAGACTATTAGAAAGAGCTGAGGGTTGCTTTTTAAAGGGAGATTATAATAGTGCAATGAAACTTTATAGTCTCTTGTTAAAAGAGGACCCTCAGTTAAAAGATGCAATAGTTGGGGTTAGTCTTTGTGATTTAGGAAGTGAGAGTGAAGAGGATGCTCAAGCTTTATTTGATTATTATCAAAGTATAAAAGATGAGGCAGAAGATGCAGATGAGATAATTGAGCAGCTCTTAAATACTATTGTAGAGAGTAGAGTAGTAATTACAAAAGAGTTAAATAAAATTTTACAAAGTAGGGGAAATGAGGGGGAAAATGGTATTAGCTATGAGGATTTTAAAAAACTTGTAAAAGAGAGAGGGGATTTTAAAAAGACTTTTGAAGATATTATATTTTCTACAAAAGTAATTATTTCTAAAAAGGAGGATTTTATAGAGTTTATTAAAGATTTAATAAAGAGTGGATATGGGGATATTGCGTTAGAATATTTAGATAGATACTCTAATGCATATATTTCAAATCAAGATATTTTAGAGCTCTATAATTTAATAGAAAAGAAGTAACGTGAAGTTTCCAATAGATTATAAAAATTTTAAATATGTAAGTGATAATACTCAAGAAATTAGTGAAGATACTCTCTTTTTACTTACGACTCAAAATAGGAGATACTTTGAAAAGCTCTCTAATAAACCTCCTTTTATTACTCCAAAAGAGCTTATAGAGATTTGGAATCTTAAAGATTTGGAAGTTATTGGAGTAACTGGTACAAATGGGAAAACTACTACTACTGCTTTGATCTACTCTTTACTTTTAGATTTAGGCTTTAAGGCAGGATTGCTTGGAACAAGAGGATTTTTTGCAAATGATAAAAAATTGGCTCCTAAAACTCATACTACCCCTTCAATTTTAGAGACTCTATATTATATGAAAAAAGGTAAAGAAGAAGAGGAAATAGACTATTTTGTAATGGAGGTTAGTTCCCACGCTATTGCTCAAAATAGAATAGAGGATTTATCTTTTGCTCTTAAAGTTCATACAAATATTACACAGGATCATTTAGATTTTCATAAAAGTATTGAAGAGTATAGAAGAGTAAAGAGCTCTTTCTTTTTAGATGAGAGTAGAAAATTAATTAATGCAGATGATATTAAAAATATAGTATTTAATCCCAAAAATGCTTATACCTATGGAATAGATAGTGGAGGAGATTTTAAAATTATTGCATATTCTCTTCAAAATGGAATTAGTGGGATTGTTCAGTATAAAAGTGAGCAAGCTACTTTTTACTCTCCAATGATGGGTACATTTAATTTATATAATATTTTAGCTGCTATTGCTTCTATAAAAATTTTGACTAATCTTTCATTAGAAACTATTGCTTCTAATGTTGAAAATTTTGGTGGAGTAAGTGGTAGAATGGAAGTAGTATCTACCAAGCCTTTAATTATTGTAGATTTTGCTCACACTCCAGATGGTATATATAGAGTATTAGATTCAATGAAAGATAAAGATTTAGTAGTAGTGTTTGGTGCGGGAGGAGATAGAGACAAGAGTAAAAGGGCTCTAATGGGGAGAGCTGCTGGTCTTTTTGCAAAAAGAATATATCTTACAAGCGATAATCCAAGAAGTGAAGATCCATTAGAGATTATTAAAGATATTAAAGAGGGATTAAAGGGAAAAGAGGGAGTATATGAGATTGTAGATAGATTTGAGGCTATTAAAAAAGCTATTTTAGAGCTTGAGGATAATGAAGTTTTATTGGTTTTAGGGAAGGGAGATGAGGAGTTTTTGGAGATAGGAGAGGAGAAAATTCCTTTTGATGATAGAAAAGTTATAAAAAATATTTTAAATTCTCAAAAAGATACTCCAAAATTATAATTTTCACTTTCATCAAAAAATCGAAATTTTATACTTATATATGATTAAAAAATAATCAATTGGTCATTTTTTAATTAATCAACTCCTTGTATCTATTGATATAGATCAATTTTTTAGCCACTTTTTAGACTTAATATTGCTCCTTATAAAATCAATAAAAGGAGCAGTTATGACATTTGCTACATCGATAGAGCTGCTAAAATTTCACTGGGTAGCCTATACGATCTATTCTTTATTAATTATCTCCGTAGTAGCTTGGTTTGGTATTAATTTAACAAGAAAAGAAAAAGTTAAATCGATTGTAAGAATTCCTTTTTATGGCTATATAGCTTTTTTGGTTGCTGCTGGAGTTGGACATCATATATTTACATATAATGCAATTCCTTGGGTAGCAGAAGATATTATGAGGGATAAGATAGAGGCTAATAGAGAGTATAAGATTGAAGTAGCTAACCATAAATGGAAATTACCACAAAAACCAATGAAAGCAAAAGAGGGTGAGAAGGTAAGATTTGATGTAAGAAGTAAAGATTTAACATATGGATTTGGGTTATTTCGTAAAGATGGCACTATGGTGTTTCAAATGCAGGTGGTTCCAAAATATAAAAATGATATTTTATGGACATTTAATGAGTGTGGAAAATTTGATCTAATTTCTACTGAATATTCTGGACCAAGACAATATAGTGAAGATGGAAAAGATTTAATGTTTGTAAAAGATGCAATGGTAGTAGAGTGTAAAAAAGATAAAGTAGCAAGTAGATAAGGAGAGAATATGGAGAGTAAAAAAAGCTTTTTTGATACATTAATTAATGGTACAAATTTTGATGCAAATAGTTTAAGTGCTTTGCAAAAAGTTACTCTAAGAGCTGTTGTAATGAGCTTTTTATTTTTTGGGCTTGTGGCAATTGAGGGAATGATTATGAGAATGGTTGAGATTGGTCCATCTAACCCTCTACCAAAGATGTTTTCCCATCCAGACCACTTTTTCTCTATTATGACAGTTCATCCAATTGTTGGAATTTTTGGTTCTACATATCAGCTTGTTTTTGCTGCTTTTATGTTTTTGGTCCCATATTTGACTAAAAAACCTCTATATAGTATAAAACTTGCCAATTTTGTTTGGATTATGATAACTCTTGGGACTGCTCTTGCTTGGATTGCTGCTTTTATTTGGCATTATGCACCTTTATATACTTTATATTGGCCTCTACCAGCTGATGTGAAACAGTTTAAAATTATTGGAGGAATTATTTTTGTTATTGGTATTGCAATGATAATGATTGGAACAATTGGCTTTATTTATAATATTTATGCAACTATTTTTGCTAAGGTTGGAGTACACGCAAATAAAACTACAAAAGAGTTATTAATCTCTGGATTTGGAATCGATGGACTTTTAAATTTAATTAGAAAATTAAGGGGTAAACCTCCATATTCTAAAGAGCCTGCTCTATCTTTGCCAGTAGTTGCTATATTTAGAGGAACAGTTGATACATTTTTAGATGCTATTGTAATTTTGGGAGCTGGAATTTTAGTATTGGTATATTTAGTAGCTTATGCTGGAGGATTTAATTTAGATTTACATGCAATAGACTCTTTATTATACAAAAACTATTTTTGGTGGGGACTTGATTTGGTAGCAGATGGGCTTGTATTAATTTATGTAGCTGGAACTTGGTATCTTTTAGCTACTATTATTAGTGGACAAAAGCTTTTTATGGAGAATGTGGCAAGAGCTGCTCTTTTATTAGAGTTGGTGGTATCTTGGATGGTATGGAGTCATCACCTATTAGCAGATCAGCCTCAGCCAGAGATGATGAAACTTGTATCTGGAGAGATGGTTACAGCATTTGAGTTGTTAACTCAAGGTTTGGCTCTATTTATTACTCTTGTAACTTTGTGGAAGGGGCGCCCTCTTAAAATGACTCCTGAACTTGCCTATTTATTAGCAGGGTTAATTGGATTTGGATTAGCAGTACCTGCTGGAATTATTCAGGCTGATATGGGAATGAATAGAGTATTACATAATACCCAATGGATTAGTTTTGCCCATTTTCATATGGCATTAATTGTAGGATTGTATATGACTTTATATAGTGCTTTATATGTACTTTGGCCAATGGTTACTAATAATACAAAGATATTTAGTAAAAAGCTTACATGGACTCACTTTTGGCTATATCTAATTGGTGGTATTGGTATGGGTGCGTTTGTTGGAATGGCTGGACTTGATGGTATGCTAAGACGCCATTTATATGTAAATGGGGAATTTAATACATGGATGATTCTTGGAGCTATATTTGGAAGTATGGTTTTAATTGCGTGGTTTATATTTTTATTTAATATTATAATGAGTGTGGGATTAAAAGGTTTAGTTGGAATATTTTTACCAGCAAAAAATAATATAGCTACTTATGGTATAGAAGCTCAAGAAAATAGTGCCGCTAAAGCATAAAAAGGAGCTTTGGCGGTGATTAATTTAAAAAGGGTAGCAAAAGAGATTAAAGATATTGGTTTTTATAATTTAATCTTAGAAGATGTTAAGAGGGCTTTAAATAAAGAGAATCCTACCTATGAGGATATTGAAAATCTTTTAAAGAGTAATAGTGATATTTTAGAAGCTTATAAACAGTTAAATGTGGAGTATAATTTAAGTAATATTCATATAAAAGAGATAGATATAGATAAATTAGATCCAAAGTGTAAAGAGAGAGCAAAAGAGTTTAATTCAAATTTAAAAATTTTGAAAAATATTGAGAAATATACTCTTGACTTTGCTCAAAGCTCAGTATTGGTAATTATATTTTCAATTGAATTTTTTGTTTTGTTTTCTGTTCAATATTTAATAGTTCTTTTAAATTTAAAAGATTGGCAAATAGAGATATATACCTTTTTTGCTCTTTCAATTTTGATTGCTTGGTGGTATGCTAAAAAGGAGAAGAGAAAATTTCAACAAGAAAAGAAGAGATTTGAGAATATTTATAATTATAATTTAAATTTATTAAAACAGATGGAAGATCTTGGATGTATTAAAAAAGAAGATCTATTTATTGATGAAAGTAGCGATCATATTTGATTGCTACTTTAAAATTAATATCAAATATTAAGATATTTTTTAATAAAAATTAAAAATTCTTTTTACATCTTTTTTACATATATATTCTACTTAAGC
>JAADEA010000110.1 GCA_013153675.1 Campylobacterota bacterium | reverse complement strand
AGTTGTAAAATAGAGTGTCTTGCTCCAAAAAATCTATAATAATCTCTTATTTCATCTTTTGTAATGATCGTAACAATTAGATCCTCTTCTCTTACTCTTCTTAGATCTAATATAAAGCCTTGCATTTTATAAACGTATCATAATTTTCTTTAAAGTGCAATTTAGTAACGATTGATTAAAACTACTCTTTTCCAAAAAGGAGTAATTAGCTCTTAAATAGTTTTTAGATATAATCAACCCCAATAATAGGGAGTTTCCTATATATCAAAAACTTCTTTAAGGTTGGCTTATGAAAGAATATTTTGGAGCATTTAAAGATAATTGTGGATTTGGTCTTTTAGCATCAATTGATAATGTGGCTTCTCATAAAAATTTAGAAGATGCAGTTAAAGCTCTATCAAGAATGATGCATAGAGGAGCAATTGCTGCTGATGGGAAAACAGGTGATGGAAGTGGGCTTTTATTATCTATGCCCCATAAATTCTTTAATAAAATAGCAAAAGAGAAAGGTTTTAGCCTTCCTCAAATGTATGGGGTAGGGGTTATTTTCCACAAAAGAGCAGAAGATTTAGAGGTTATTAAGGAGATATGTGAAAATAATGATTTAAAAGTGCTATTTACAAGAGATGTACCAATAGATATTAATGCTCTTGGAGAACAAGCAATTAGTACTCTTCCAAAAATATCTCAAGTTTTTATTGCTCCAAATTCAATAATTGGAATTAGAAGATTTGAAGCACTGCTTTATCTATCAAGAAAAGAGATAGAAAAAGCTTTTAGAGATGATGAAACTTTTTATATTCCATCTTTTTCAAGTAAAGTGATATCTTATAAGGGCTTAGTAATGCCCACTCATATATTTGAGTTTTATAAAGATCTACAAGATAGAGATTTTGAGATCTCTTTTTGTCTATTTCACCAAAGATTTTCTACTAATACTCTTCCTCAATGGAGACTTGCTCAACCATTTAGAATGATTGCACACAATGGTGAGATAAATTCAGTAACTGCAAATAGATTTAATGTTGAGGCTAAGAGCGAAGATTTAAAAAGTGAAGTATTTACAAAAGAGGAGTTAAATAGATTACTGCCAATTTTGCAAGAGGGTGTTAGTGATTCAGCAAGTGTTGATAACTTTTTTGAGTTTTTAATTATTAATGGAATGGACTTTTTTAAAGCAGCAAGATCTATTATTCCAGCTCCATGGCAAAACTCTCCTCATATGGATCCAGAATTAAGAGCATTTTATGAATATACAAGTACATGTTTTGAGCCATGGGATGGACCAGCAGCAATTAGTATGACAGATGGAAGATATATTGGATGTATTTTAGATAGAAATGGTCTTCGTCCAGCAAAATATATTGTTACTACTGATAATAGATTAATTATCTCTTCAGAGTATGGAGTTTTAGATATTCCAGATGAGGAGATTAAAGAGAGAGGAAGACTTCAATCTGGAGAGATGATAGGGCTTGACTTAAAATATGGAACAATATTTAAGCCAGAAGATATTGATGATTATTTAAAAAAGCGTCTTCCATATAGTGAATGGTTAAATAAAAATATGGTCTATTTGCAAGAGTATATTGAAGAGCCATTTAGTGATATAAAAATACCACAAAAAGAGGATTTAGAGGCAAAGCAGAGATATTTTAACTATACATTAGAAGTAATTGATCAAGTTATTTTACCAATGGCAAAAGAGGGTAAAGAGGCAACAGGTTCAATGGGAGATGATACTCCATTAGCTGCCTTTTCAAAAGCTCAAAGAAATTTTAGTGACTTTTTTAAACAAAAATTTGCTCAAGTTACAAATCCGCCAATTGATCCAATTAGAGAAAAAATTGTGATGAGTCTAAATACAGGATTTGGAGAGCTTAGAAATATATTAGTAGAAGATGAGGAGCATGCAAAGAGACTTAAGACAGTATCTCCAATACTCTCTTTTGAAAAATTAGAGATTTTAGAAAATTTTGGAAGGGAGGATACTCCATATTATGATCCTTCATATAAAAGCAAAAGATACTCTACTACTTTTAAAGGTAATTTAAGAGATTCTCTAAATAGTTTGGTAGAAAAGATTGTAGATGATGTTAAAAATGAAAATATTAGAATTATTATTTTAGATGATAGAGGAGTAGATAGCCAAAATATGGCAATGCCTATGTTAATGGTAATTAGCCGCTTAAATCATGCCCTCTTAGAGGCAAAAGTTAGACATTTAGCAAGTATTATAGCAATTAGTGCAGAGGTATTTGACTCACATTCAGCTGCTGTATTAATTGCTTTTGGAGCTTCTGCAATTCATCCATACTTACTATTTGAGACAGTTGCCTCTTATTATAAAAGAAAAGATAGCAATGTTAATTTAGCTCCAATATTAAAGAATGTAAGAAAAGCTATCAATTTTGGTCTATTAAAGATAATGTCTAAAATGGGGATTTCTACAATATCTTGTTATAGAAACTCAATGCTCTTTGATATTATAGGGCTTGGAGAAGATATTGTAAAAGAGTGTTTTCCAAGAGCAAACGCTCTTTTAAAAGGACTTTCATATAAAGATATAGAAGAGAGAATTAAAAAGTATCACTCTCAAGCATATAGTAAAGAGTCACAAGAGAGACTATTTCCTCTAAATATTGGAGGTTTTTATAAATATATTGATAGTAGTGAGTATCACGATTTTAATCCAAATATGGTAAAAGCTATTCAAAAAGCATCAATTACAGGTAACTTTAAAGATTATCAAGATTTAAAAAATAGGGTAGAAAATAGAGATAAAAAATTTATTAGAGACTTTTTTAAATTAAAAAGTCCAAATAAGCCTATACCAATTGAAGAGGTAGAACCAAAAGAAGAGATCTTTAAGCGCTTTTGTACAGCTGCAATGAGTCTTGGGTCTATATCCCCAGAGGCTCATGAATGTTTAGCAGAGGCTATGAATAGAATTGGAGGAAGTAGTAACTCTGGTGAGGGTGGTGAAGATGAGGCAAGATTTAAGAGTATTAAAAATTCTAAAATTAAACAGATAGCCTCAGGTCGTTTTGGTGTAACACCAGCATATTTAAGAAGTGCTCAAGAGATTCAAATAAAAATTGCTCAAGGAGCAAAGCCAGGAGAGGGGGGACAATTACCTGGACATAAAGTATCTCCTCTTATTGCAAAATTAAGGCATACAGTGCCAGGAATTACTCTAATTTCTCCTCCACCTCACCATGATATCTATTCAATTGAGGATTTGGCACAGCTTATTTTTGATCTAAAGCAGGTAAATCCAGAAGCAAAAGTAGCCGTTAAGCTTGTATCTACTGCTGGCGTTGGAACAATTGCAGCTGGAGTGGCTAAAGCTTATGCAGATAAAATTATTATCTCTGGAGGAGATGGAGGAACAGGAGCTGCTCCGATTAGTTCAATTAAATTTGCTGGAAATCCATGGGAACTTGGATTGGTTGAAGCTCATAATGCCCTAAAAGCCAATAATTTAAGAGGTTTTGTAGAGCTTGAGACTGATGGTGGATTAAAGAGTGGTATGGATGTAATTAAAGCTGCAATTTTTGGAGCTGAGAGTTATGCATTTGGAACAGCTGCTTTAATGATGGTTGGTTGTAAAATGCTTAGAATTTGTCATACAAATAGATGTAGCGTAGGAATTGCTACTCAAGAGGAGAAATTAAGAGATCATTATGAGGGAACTGTTGAGAGAATTATTAACTATTTTACTCTAATAGCAGAGGATATTAGAGCTATTTTAGCCTACCTTGGATTTAGATCTCTAAAAGATATTATTGGAAGAGTTGATCTATTAGAGGTAATTGATGATGAATTTGCTAAAAAGTTTGATCTTGAATCTTTACTTGTAAATATTGAAGGAGATAATACAAAAGTAGTAGAGAGTAATGAGCCATATGATAAAAATGAGTTTGAAAAAGAGATCTTAAAAGAGGTAATGAAGACTATTAAAAATCCTAAAAATAAAACTTTTATAGAAAAAGAGATTAAAAATATAAATAGAAGCTTTGGAGCTTTGATCTCTGGAGAGATTGCCAAATATTATGGAGATAAAGGATTACCAGATAAGAGTATAGTAATTAAACTAAAAGGAACTACTGGACAATCTCTTGGAGCTTTCTTGATAAATGGAGTTAATATCTATGTGCATGGTGCTGGAAATGATTATATTGGAAAAGGTATGCATGGAGGAAAGATAGTAATTACTGGGGATAAGAGTGGAGAGGAGTTCTCTCTTGGAGGTAACACTTTGCTTTATGGTGCAACTGGTGGTAAATTATATATTGCAGGAAGAGTTGGAGAGAGATTTGCAGTTAGAAACTCTGGAGCAATTGCAGTAGTAGAAGGTACTGGAGATCATCCATGTGAATATATGACAGGTGGAGTAATAGTAATTCTTGGAAAGACAGGAATAAACTTTGGTGCAGGAATGACAGGAGGAGCTGCTTTTGTATATGATAAAGAGCATATATTTGTAGAAAATATTAATCAAGAGTTGGTAGAGGCAGTTAGAATAGATACAGAAGATACAGATATAGAGAGATATTTCTTAAAGAGGTTATTAACAGACTTTTATAATGAGACAAAGAGTAAAAGAGCAAAAGAGATTTTAGATAATTTTAGAGTAGAGATTAGAAACTTTTGGCTTGTAAGACCAAAAGATATGAAGATACCTTTAAAGATGATTGAGGAGGGAGAGTAATGTTAAGATTTTTTGATTTAGAAAGAGTAGATCCTATAAAAAGAGATGTGGTAGAGAGATTAAAAGATTTTGATGAGATATATGAGCTCTTCTCTTTTTCTAAAGCAAGTGAGCAGGCTGATAGATGTATTCAATGTGGAGATCCATATTGTCATAATGGGTGTCCTTTGCACAACTTTATACCTCAATGGCTAAAAAATATTGCAGAGAGAGATTTAGAGTTTGCATTTAAGATTTCAAATGAATCCTCTCCCTTCCCAGAAATAATGGGTAGAGTATGTCCACATGATAGATTGTGTGAGGGAAGTTGTACTCTAAATGATGGATATGGTGCAATTACAATTGGTTCAATTGAGACATTTATATCTGAAGAGGGATTTAAAAAAGGCTTTAAACCACACTTTTCTAAAGATAAATTAAATAAAAAAGTAGCAATTATTGGAGCTGGTCCAGCTGGATTGTCTGCTGCTACATTTTTATTAAGAGAAGGTGTAGATGTTGAGATATTTGATAAGCAAAATAGAGCAGGTGGTTTATTAACTTATGGAATACCTGGATTTAAGTTAAATAAGAATGTGGTATTTAGAAGAGTAGAATTGTTAAAGGAAGCTGGTGCTATCTTTCATCAAAATGTAGAGGTTGGAAAAGATATCTCTTTTGAAGAGCTTTTGGATAAATTTGATGCTATCTTTTTAGGGCTTGGAGCTACAAAAGGTAAAAGAGCCGGAATTGAGGGAGAAGATGCCAAAGGGTGTTATTTGGCAATGGAGTATTTAGTAAATGTTCAAAAGAGACTCTTTAAAGAAGAGGTAGATGAAGTAATTGATGTAAAAGATAAAAATGTAGTTGTAATTGGTGGTGGTGATACAGCAATGGATTGTGTAAGAACAGCACTAAGAGAAAAGGCAAAGAGTGTAAAGTGTCTATATAGAAGGGATGCTTATAATATGCCTGGAAGTAAGAAAGAGTATTTAAATGCTAAAGAGGAGGGTGTAGAGTTTGAGTTTTATGCTTCTCCAAAAAGAGTTATAAAAGATGAGAATAATAGGGTAGTTGCTATTGAGATGATAAAAACCAGGCTTACAGAGCCAGATGAGAGTGGAAGAAGAAGAGTAGAAGAGGTAAAAAATAGTGAATTTAAGGTTCCAGCAGATATTGTAATTTTTGCTTTAGGTTTTGAGCCTCAAAAATATCCATTTTTATCTGAAAATGGAATTGAAACAAATAAATGGGGAGAGATTATTGTAGATGAGAATTTTGAAACTACAAAAAAAGGTGTATATGCAGGAGGAGATTGTCAAAGAGGAGCAGATTTAGTGGTAACTGCTGCAAAAGATGGTAGAGATGCTGCAAAGGCTATTGTAAAATCTTTTAGAGATAAGTAATGGATAATTTTCACAAAAGTGTTATTAGGGCAAATCAAGAGATTATAAAGAAAGTTCAATATCTAAAAGATCCTCTCTTAAAGACTCCTTTTAAAAGGGGAGCTGGAGGGGATATTAGCTATGGAATTGATAGAATAAGTGAGGAGATATTTATAAAACACCTCTCTAAATATGGGAAGATAGTATCTGAAGAGATTGGAGAATTTGGAGAGGGAGAATTAAAAATTGTTATAGATCCAATTGATGGAAGTAGTAATTTATTATCCAATTTTCCCTATTATGGCTCTTCAGTAGCTCTTTATAATAAAGAGGGAAAAGTAATATATGGAGGGGTTTGTAATTTTGCTACTAAAGAGTATTTCTATAAAAAGGAAGATAGCTCTGTAGAGATAATAGATATTTTTTTGCTAAATCAAATTAGTTATGGTCATATTCAAAAGGGTAAAATAGGTATTTTTGAGAAAGCTTATAAAAATTATAAGGTAGTTTATTTTTTAGATCAAAAGGGTCTAAAATTTAGATCTCCTGGAGCAGTTGCCCTCTCTTTAGCTTATACTCAATTTGCTCTTTTTTTTCTATATATAGGAGAGGTGAGAATTTATGATTTTGCTGCAGGTCTATTTTTGGTAGAGGGAATGGATATTAGAATTGGGAAAAATTATGTTATAGTATCAAAAGATAAAGCGCTAACTTCTTTAATTGAAGAGGGGATAAAGGAGTATATATGAACTTAGCCTCTTTATTTGGTATAAAAAAACAATCAAAAGATAGTAAAGCTCCAAGCCATTGGGTTAAATGTCCAAATTGTCAATCTTTAATGTATTATAAAGAGATAGAAGCAAAAAATAATGTATGTCCAAAGTGTAATCACCACTTTAGAATAGGAGCTGCTAAGAGAATAGAGCTTTTAGCAGATGAGGGAACTTTTGTAGAGCACGATAAAGATTTAGAACCAATTGATCCATTAAAGTTTGTAGATAAAAAGAGTTATAAAAAGAGAATTGAAGAAGCAAAGGAAAAGTGTGAAGGAAGGAAATCTGCAGCAGTTAGTGGTAGCTGTAAGATTGGTGGATATAATGTAGAGTTGGTAGTATTTGATTTTGCCTTTATGGGAGGAAGTCTTGGCTCAGTAGAAGGAGAAAAGATTGTAAGAGCAATTAATAGGGCAATTGAGAATAAAAGTGCTTTGGTAATTGTCTCTGCAAGTGGTGGTGCAAGAATGCAAGAGAGTACATTTTCTTTAATGCAAATGAGTAAGACCGCTGCTGCTTTATATAGACTCCATCAAGCAAAGCTTCCTTATATATCTATTTTAACAGATCCTACAATGGGAGGAGTTAGCGCTTCTTTTGCAATGCTTGGAGATATTATTATGGCTGAGCCAAATGCTCTAATAGGATTTGCTGGGCAAAGGGTAATTAAACAGACAATTGGAGCAGATTTGCCAGAGGGGTTTCAAAGAGCCGAATTTTTATTAGAACATGGTCTAATAGATTTAGTAGTTGATAGATCTTCTCTTAAAGAGACATTAGTTAAATTTTTAAAAGCTTTTTTAGGAGATTAAAATAGAAAAGATTTATGCCCTAATTGATAGGGATCTTTTAGATTTATATAGTATTGATCTAAGAGATTATATAAAATTTTTAAATAGTTTAAATATAGAGATTGCTCAATATAGAGATAAGAGTTTTTCTATTAAAAAGATAAAAGAGA
>JAADEA010000134.1 GCA_013153675.1 Campylobacterota bacterium | reverse complement strand
ATAAGACCAAAGTTAAGAGATAGTTTTATATATAGTGCACGTCAATATCTAAAAGTGGGAATGGATATTTCAGATGGATTATATTGTGATTTAAATAAACTTTTAGATATTAATGATTTAGGATTTATAGAGCTTCTTAATATTTCAGAAGATATTGGTTTAAGTGGTGAAGAGTATGAGATGTTAATTGGTTTTGATCCAAAATATTTAGATAAAATTCAAGAGATTGCTAAAAAAACTAATACACCCTTAACAATATTTGCCAAAGCTTCTAATGAGAATAGAAGGAGATATCCTTGCTACTCCCATCATTTTTAGTTTACTTCTTCAATAGCAGATATCTTTTTAACTCTATTTTCGTGCCTTCCTCCCTCAAAATGGCTATCTAAAAAGGCATCTATTATAGATTGGGCAACTCCCCATCCTACAACTCTTTCTCCAAAACATAAAATTTGAGCATTATTGTGTGCTCTTGCCATTTTAGCTGTATATGCATCATGACAAAGTGCTGCTCTAATACCTTTTACTTTATTTGCTGCAATACTCATTCCAATTCCTGTACCACATACTAATATTCCAAGTGAATTACTATCCTCTTTTACTGCAAGGGCACATTTTTTTGCAAAGTCTGGATAATCTACTCTATCATTAGAAGAGGGTCCTAAATCTATTGCTTCAATGCCCTTTGATTTTAGATGTTCTAAAATCAACTCTTTATAAGCAAATCCTGCATGATCGGTAGCAACATAAATCTTCATTAAAACTCCTTATGGCAATAGTATATCTAATATCCATTGAACTGGTAAAAATAGAATATATGATAGTTGAGGAATAAATAGAATAAGTAGAACAATCATCATTCCATATGGATAGATTCTCTCATAAAAAGAGGCAAGTTTATATAACTTAAATTTTAAAGCAAGATATAATAGAGCTTGAGAGCCATCTAATGGAGGAATAGGCCATAAATTAAATACAGCAAGTACTACATTAATAATTACAAGCTCTGTTAAAAAATAGAGTATAAATAGTTCAAAAAATGAATGAGGTGGCATAAATAGTGGCAAAAGTGTAGCTGCTAATGCTGCTACTATTAAATTATATGTAATTCCAGCAAGAGCTACTGCAATAGCTGCTGAATATCCTCCATTTCTTATAACTCTATTCATATCTACTGGCACTGGTTTTGCCCATCCAAATAGAAATGGAGCATGTGATAGATATAAAATAGCTGGAACCAATATAGTCCCTATTGGATCTATATGAGAAATTGGATTTATTGTTAATCTTCCAGCTCTTTTTGCAGTATCATCTCCATATTTATAGGCTATATAGCCATGCATTATCTCATGTCCAATAATTGCAATAGCAAGGGCTAAAATAGAGGCAATTACTCTTAATATATCTGCTTGGCTCATCTTGTTGGTACCTCATATTGAAATTTTTCTATTAATCTTCCCACTCTCTCCCATCTTGGGCTAAATCTATATCTCTCCCATCTGTTTCTACACTCTTTTGATTCAAGAGGGACACCTTTACAAATTTTCTTTAAAAGATGATGATCTTTTCCTCCACCTTTTCCATACATTACTCTATCATAACTTCTAAACTCCATACTAAAGTATATAAGCCATGGTTTTCCGATAATTAAAGAGTATGGAACACATCCCCAAAATCTACTATCATCAGAGTCATCTCTATTATCTCCTATCATATAGTAACAATCATTTGGAACTTTTTTATAAAAAGCATTTACCGGAATTCCTCTTAGAGAATAGACTGGAGCATCTTTTAGACCTTGAGCTAATATTGGCTTCATATCTACTGATGGAAATGAGTATAACATTAATTCAAAGCTATTATATCTATTTTCTGGAAGATATTGAATACCTGGGAATTTATCCATATATGGATTATCAACCCACAATTTTCCAAAAACTTTTACAATCTTTTTGGGAGGATAGTTCTTTTTAATATATTCATCACCTTCATGAAAGTGGATTAAAAGGTGTTTGTTATAGTAGATAATTTCATCTCCTCCTACTGCTACACATCTTTTAACAAAATGATCTTTTCGGTTTGTTGGTACATAAAAAATAACAATATCTGCTCTTTTTGGACGAGGTCCTTCTATTAAATGCCCATTATGATTAAAATCTGGGAATACTTTCCATCCAAGCCAAGGAATCTCTGGAATAGGAATTCCATAGGCAAACTTTTTTGCAAATAGAAAATCTCCAATTAAAAGAGTTCTTTTCATAGATCCACTTGGAATTACAAAAGATTGAGCTACAAAAAAGATTAATAAAAGGACAATTATAATTGTTCCCGTCCAGCTATTTAGAAATTTTACTATCTTTTGTATAGTTTTATTCATTTTCTATCCTACTTTTTGCCGCTTTTAGAGTATTTGATAAAAGCATGGCAATAGTCATTGGTCCAACACCTCCTGGAACTGGTGTAATATAGCTACATTTTGGAGCAACCTCTTCAAATGCCACATCTCCTACCAATTTACCATTCTCAAGACGATTTATTCCAATATCAATTACAATTGCACCATCTTTTACCATATCTTTTCTTATTAAGTTTGGTACACCTGCTCCTACAATAACAATATCGGCTTTTTTAGTATGAGAGGCTAAATCTTTTGTATAGATATGAGTTATAGTAACTGTTGCATTTTTATTTAATAAAAGAGCTGCCATTGGTTTACCAACAATATTACTTGCTCCTACAACACATACATCTTTTCCTTGTAACTCAATATTATATTCTTTAAATAGTTCCATTACCCCAAGAGGTGTGCAAGGGGCAAAAGAGTCTAAATTGGTAACTAATCTTCCCACATTAAATGGGTGAAAACCATCTACATCTTTTTTAGGGTCAATAACTTCTAATATTTTTGTAGTATCAATATGAGATGGAAGTGGTAATTGAACTAAAATACCATCAATTCTTGGATTTTTATTAATCATTTTAATTGTTTCTATAATCTCATCTTGGTGAATATTTGATGGCATTTTATGAGTAATAGAGTAAAATCCAACCTCTTTGCAAGCTTTCTCTTTCATATTTACATAAGCATGGCTTGCTGGATCATCTCCTACTAAAATTACAGCTAATCCTGGCACAATATCATACTCTTTTTTTAGCTTTTTGCACTCTTTTGCAATTTTATCTTTTATTTTTGATGATAAAGCCTTTCCATCAAGCAGAGTCATTACAATCCTTTTTAGCTTTTGAAGAGTTGTGGTATTATATCTAAAAAGTTAAGGGAGAATCTTTTGAAAAAGCTCTTTTGTCTTTTTATAGTTTCATTAATCTTAAGAGGAGAGGATTTTATATCTCAATTAGAGTATGGACAGATGTTGTATCAAGATCCAAGAGGAGTAAGTTGTGTTCCATGCCATGGTGAAAAAGGTGAAGGAGGAGAGCTTGCTACCTATGCTAAAAAGGTTGGGAAAAAGAGAGTAGTTGTAAATTTAAATGCTCCAAATATTCAAAATAGCTCTTTTGAAAAGTTTAAAGAGGCGATTTTAAAAGGAAAAGGGGTTATGCCAAAATATTTTTTAACCACAAAGGAGATAAAAGCTATCTATAAATATATAAAAAAGTGCCAAAAGGAGCCAAAAAGGGATAAAGAGGGAGATTTATTTTAGAAGTTAAGCTATAATTGCAAAAATTTATTTAAAGGATAGCTAATGGTTAGATTTATTAAAAGAGTTGGAGCTGGTATTTTATTAGCCTCTTTGTTAGCTTTTGGAGCTGGAGATAAAAAAGAGACAAAAGCTGCAAATAGTGAAGGAATTAAGGCAGCATATGAGCTTTTTAAAACAATGCATTTTAAGGAGAATTTAGAAAGGACTGCTAAAGAGTTAACTGATGTTCAAATCTTAAGACAGCCTACTCTTCAACCATATAGAGATATTATTGAAAACTTTTTTAAAAAATATCTTGTATGGGATAAGTTAAAAAAAGAGATGGCAAAGCTTTATGTAAAAGAGTTTACTCCTCAAGAGTTAAAAAAGTTAAATGACTTTTATAAAACTCCTCTTGGTCAAAAAACATTAAAAGTAATGCCAAAACTTGCAAGAGAGAGTGCTGCTATTTGGCAAAAAATGGTAGCAAAGCATATTCCAGAGTTACAAAAAGAGATTGCAAAAAAAGCAAAACTTATAGAGGAAGCTGCTAAAAAACTTCAACAACAAAAAGGTAAAAAAGGTTCTTCAAAGGGTAAAAAAGAGCATAAAGGAGATAAAAAATAATTATTCTCTTAGCTCTTTTGGAATAATGGTAAATAACCTATTTAGAGAGTGGAAAGAGAGATCTTTCCACTTACCTTTAAATTCAAATGCTATAATGGCTGCTGTTGGCATATCAAAAAATGATTTATCTTTGCTAAGTAGATAAGCTAAATTACTAATTGTTGGGTTGTGTGATACTACTAATACTTTATTATATTTTTCATCTAAATTTTTTATTTTTTTTAAGATTGAATTTTCATCTCCTTCATATAGAGTAATATCTTCTTTAATATTGGAGATATTTAAATTTTTAGCTACTATTTTCGCACTCTTAATAGCTCTTTTTGCAGGAGATGAGTATATTAGATTTGGAATAATATTTAACTCTTTTAATCTATTTGCCACATTTTTAGCATCTCTTTTTCCTCTCTTTTTTAGAGTTCTATCAAAATCTGGATAAGGTTGTTTCCAGCTTGATTTTGCATGTCTCATTAATAGAACTATTTTTCCATTTTCTTCCACACCTTTCTCCTTTTTTTTATTATATAATATAGCCAGCATTTATCTATTTTAGAGTATACTAAAATAAAAAGCAAGTTAGGAGTTATGAAGAGATGGAAGAGTATTTAAGGAGAGCAAAAGAGGCTTCATATACTATATCTGTTTTAAATGATAAGATAAAATCGGCAGTTTTAAAAGAGATGGCAAAAGAGATAAGAGAAAATAGTGATCTTATAAAAAGAGAAAATCAAAAAGATTTACAAAAGGCAAAAGAGCTAAACTTAAGTGAGGCGATGATTGATAGGCTTCTTTTAGATGATAAGAGGATAGAGTCAATTGCTATCTCTCTTGAAGAGATATCTGCTTTAAAAGATCCAGTAGGAAGAGTAATAGATGGGTGGATTAATAAAGATGGTTTAAAAATTGAAAAAGTGGCAGTTCCTATTGGGGTAATTGGAGTAATTTATGAATCAAGACCAAATGTGACTGCTGATGTAGGTGGCTTATGTTTTAAGAGTGGTAATGTAGCAATTTTAAAAGGTGGAAAAGAGGCAATACATTCAAATAGTATATTAGCCACTCTTATGCAAAATGTATTAGAGAGATTTAATTTGCCAAAAGAGGCTATCTCCTTATTGCCAGATAGCTCAAGAGAAGGAGTTTTATATCTAATTAAACAAGATAAATATGTAGATTTAATTATTCCAAGGGGAGGAGAGGCTTTAATTAAGTTTGTAGCATCCAACTCTACTATACCAGTAGTAAAACATGATAAAGGACTTTGTCATACCTATTTACATAAAGATTGTGATATTAAAAAAGCAATTGATATTGCGGTAAATGCAAAGTGTGATAGACCTGGTGTTTGCAATGCAATGGAGACTTTGTTAGTAGATAGAGATATTGCTAAAGAGATATTGCCAAAATTAAAAGAGGCTTTTGATCAATTTCATACAGAGTTAAGAGGAGATAGTAAAACATTAGAGTATATAGAGGTTAAAGAGGCTACTAATGAGGATTTTGATACAGAATATTTAGCAAATATTTTAAGTATTAAGGTGGTTGAGAATATTGATGAAGCAATTGATCATATCCGTCGTTATGGTTCTTCTCACTCAGAAGCAATTGTAACTGAAAATTATAGTGCTGCTCAATATTTTTTAGATAGAGTAGATGCAGCATGTGTATATGTAAATGCTTCTACAAGGTTTACTGATGGGGGAGTTTTTGGTTTTGGTGCTGAGGTTGGAATCTCTACTAATAAAATTCATGCAAGAGGTCCAATGGGAATAGATGATTTAACTATTTATAAATATAAGATCTATGGAAATGGGCACATTAGAAAATAGAGATATTGTATTAGAGATTAAGGATTTAACTTTTGGATATAGAAAAGATAAATTAATATATAAAGATTTTAATTTAAAGGTAAGAAGGGGAGAGGTGGTTTCAATTGTAGGTGAAAGTGGGAGCGGTAAGAGTACTTTATTTGAATTAATTGCAAATAATTTAAAACCTATAAAAGGGGAGATTAAAAGGGGAAAAATTGGATGGATATTCCAAGATCCATATAGCTCTTTTCACCCTTCTTATACTATTTTAGATCAGATAAAAGATGTGGCTATTAATATGGATTATGAGAGTAAGATGGATTCTTTAAATTTAAATATGGATATTTTAAACTCTTTGCCACACAATTTATCAGGAGGGCAGCTTCAAAGATGCTCTATATTAAGAGCTATTTTAATGGAGCCAGATATTTTATTGTGTGATGAGCCAACAAGTGCATTAGATAATATTACTCAATTAGAAACGATGAAGCTATTAATCTCTTTGCTTGATAAATTAGCAATTTTATTAATTACTCATGATTTGGATCTGGCTAAATGGGCAAGTGATAAGATAGTACATATTGGATCTAAAAATGAAAATATTTAGAATATTTTTTATATCTATCTTACTATTTAGTTATCTATTAGCAGGTGAATTAATAAAGATAGAGATTTTTGGATTAAAACATTTAAATAAAGAAAAATTATTAGAGCAAATTGGAGCAAAAGAGGATGACTCTTTTATATTTTGGAGAAAAGAGGGGTATTGGATAGATAGAAAATTTTTAGAGATGTTAAAGCCAACTATTAAAGGATGGTTGGAAGAGAATGGATATTATAAAGCAAAAATAGATATTGAAAAATCAAAAGATCTTGTAAAAGTATATATTAAAGAGAATCGTCCAATTAGAGTAAAAGAGATTAAAGTAGATTCTGATATTGATGTTACAAATATAGTTACTTTTAAAGTGGGAGATATATTTAGTGCAAAAAAATTTATAGATATTAAGGGAAAATTAAAAGAGTATCTATTAAACAAGGGATATTGTAACTATAAATTAGATACTAAAGCATATGTTGATTTGGAAAAATTTAGCGCAAAATTGAGATATTTTATAAGACATAATGATATTTGTCATTTTGGTAAGACAACTATTATTAAAAAACCAAAAAATATTCCAGATAGAGTTATATATTCTCGTTTATATATGCAAAAAGGGAAAAAATTTACATTAGAGAGAATTAAAAAGAGTTATGAGGCACTTAATAGTTTAAATCTTTTTAGTCAAATAGATATTACTTATGATAAAAATGGCTCTATTATTTATCCTAAAGTAGCTGTTGAGAAAAACTCAAAACTAAAGAGATATATGCTTGCTTTTGGATATGAAAGTGAAGTTGGTTTTAGATTTAAAGGTGAGCATGAGTGGAGAAACTTTTTAGGATGGAGAAATTTAAAGATAAAAATGGAGATCTCTAAAGATGTTCAAAAATATGAGGCAAACTATTTTGAACCTGCATTTTTTGCAATAGATAATAAATATTTTTTTGATCTATATTCCTCTTTAGGATATATAAAAGAGGATGTGAGTGGCTATTTTATGAAAAAGTTTTATTGGGATCTTCATTTAAAATATAATTATGAAAGATGGGATGTAAAGGCTGGAGTTGGATTTGAGAAGTTGATTTTAGATTTAAAAGAGGAGATTCCAAATTTAATTGATGGTAATTTTTATATTTTATATCCATACATACAGCTTACATATGATGCGAGAGATTCAAAAATAGATCCTAAAAA
>JAADEA010000112.1 GCA_013153675.1 Campylobacterota bacterium | reverse complement strand
CATCTTTGCATCAAATGATTCCTAAAAACTCTAAAAGATTTTCAAATAGATACTTTTTTGGAGAGAGTGAAGGAAATGTAAAACAAAATAGAGTTGTTCATCTATACAAATTTAAAAGAGTAGGATTAAAATTAAAAAAAGTAGCAGATCTTCCTTTAGTTTTGGGAAATATAAGAGGATTTGCAGGACATAACTTATTTATTACTCCAGATCTAAAATATCTATATGCACCAGTTGGAGCAATTATTACTCAAGATAATAAATTGCAAAAAGGAGGTGTATTTGTAGTTGATGCAAAAAGTATGAAAATTATCTCTTTTATACCAGCTGGATTTGGAGCTGGACATGTAGCCTTTTCTCCTAAAAAAGGATATGCAATTATTACTAACCACAAAGATGAATTTTTAACAATTGCAGATTATAGAACTCACAAATTTATTACAAATATCTATCCAAATTTTCCTCATCAAAATATAGCATCTCTTAACTTTTCACATAGCCAATATGTAGATGAGAGTGGAGAGTATTATTACAATTTTTGGAGTGATGGAGGAGTATTTTTTAGATTAAATCTAAATACATTAGAGATAGATGATTTTATTAATGTAGGTGGAGTTCCAATTCAAGGAAACTTTGTAAAAGAGGTATCAACTGCATGTCGCATCCCACAAATTGCTCCAACAGATGGATTTGAAGAGCTATTTGGTAGTTGGTTTAATAAAGATAAAGTAGATCCAAAAGATAGCTCTAAAGTTATTAATGGATATAATGATAAAAAAGAGTTTAGAAAAAGATTATTAAAAGAGATTCAAAGAATAAGAACTATTCTTAAAAAGAATAAAAACCTTAGTAAATATACACAAGAGTATTTAAAAAGATTACTAAGAGTATATTGGAGAATGATTAAAGGAGTATAAGCACCAACTTTTGGTGCTTATTACAATTTCTCTTTTGCTACTTTTAAAGCCTCAATAACTCTATCAATATTTTCTTTTGGAATATGAACTTTCCAATCAGGCTCACTATTAGAACCATCTAAAAAAATTCCTATACTTGCTACACTCTCACTTCCCTCTCCATATGGTTCTTTAATAATTGCTACTTCTACCTTTCCATTTTCAGTCCCAGATAATTTAAACTCATCTATCATTGTAATATCTTTTGCCATCTCTTCCTCCTATTTTTTTAAGTAGTCTATCTTAATTTATCACTTTTTGCAAGTTTTTTAATAGTAGCTATCTCTCTTCTCCACTCTTTTATATCTACTGCTGGAAATCCTCCATATATTCGATTACCTTCTAATGATTTTGTTACTCCTCCCCTTGCAGCAATTTTAGCAAAATCACCAATTTTTAGATGCCCAGCAGTAGCACTTTGACCACCCATAACTACACCTCTACCTAAAATAGTAGATCCAGAGAGTCCTACTTGAGAGACAATAATTGATCCCTCTCCTATTTCACAATTGTGACCAATTTGTACCAAATTATCTATCTTAACCCCTCTTTTTATTATAGTATCTCCAATTGCTCCTCTATCAATTGTGCTATTAGCTCCAATTTCCACATCATCTTCTATAACTACCCTACCAAGTTGATATATCTTTATTATCTCATGACTTTTTGAAGTGGCAAAACCAAATCCATCACTTCCAATTACAGCACCACTATGAATAGTTACTCTATTTCCAATTAGACAATTATGATATATTGTTACATTTGGATATATTATAGAATCTTTTCCAATTATTACATTATCACCAATATAGGCTCCTGCCATTATAATAGCCCCATCTTCTACAATAACATTTTTTCCAAAAAAGGCTCCTTTTGATATTTGAGCCTCTCCCTTTATTATTGGATCATACTCTTTTGCCGATATTTTATGGGCAAAGAGTTTAGTAGCTAAAGCAAGTTTAACATATGGCTCATCACAAATTAATGCCCTGCTCTCTTTTGGCAAATATTTAACATTTTTTTTATCTATAATAACTGCTGCTGCTTTTGTATTTTTAAGATCATCTAAATATTTGCTTAAATGAAAAAAAGATAAGGAGTTAGAATCTGCCTCTTTTAATGTTTTAATAGAGTCTATCTCAATATCATCACCTCTATAATCTACTCCTATCTCTTTGGCTATTTTACTTAATCTCATTATCTCTCCATTGCTACAACACCACTTCTTACAACTTCAATTGGTTCAAATTGTGATGCTGCTTCAATACAATAATTAATCCTACTTGATTCATCTGCTGCCATAGCTATAATAATATCTTCTCCTACATTGACAATTCCACCATTATATGCACTAAATAGAGCTTGAATATCAGCTAAATATGAGTTTTTGCCCTTTTTAATTGGGAACTTCATTAATACCATCTCTTTTTCTACCATATTCTCATGCTCTATTACTTTTAAAGTAGGAATTAATTTATGAAGTTGTTTAATAATTTGCTCAATTACTCTCTCATCTCCTCTTGTTACAATAGTCATATGAGAAAGATTTGTACCAGGAATAGCAGCTACTGTTAAAGAGTCTATATTATAACCTCTTCCTGCAAATAATCCTGATACTCTTGCTAAAACTTGAGCCTCATTTAATACAACTACCGATATTACTCTCTTTACACTCTTCATTATCTATCCTTATACTCAAGTAGCATATTATATAGAGCTCCCCCTGCTGGAACCATTGGCAATACATTTTCAAATCTATCAACTGCCACATTTATTAAAGAGACTCTATTTTTATTTAAAGCATCCTCTAAAGCTTTATCAAACTCCTCTTTAGTAGTTACATTATAACCTACTCCACCACAAGCTGATGCTAACTCTTTCCAATTTGGTTGAAAAGATAGATCTGTCTCTGCATATCTTTTTTCATAAAATAGTGTTTGCCACTGTCTTACCATTCCAAGAAAGTTATTATTTAAAATAATATTAATTACTGGCACATCATACTCAGCTGCAGTAACCAGCTCTTGAATATTCATTAAGATAGATCCATCCCCTGTAAAATTAATTACAACTTTATCTTTATTTCCAATTTTTGTGCCAATTGCAGCTGGAAAACCAAATCCCATAGTACCAAGTCCACCAGAATTTATCCACTGTCTTGGTCTACTAAAAGAATAAAATTGAGCTGTCCACATCTGATGTTGTCCCACATCTGAGGTGATAATTGCCTTATCTCCTACTAACTCCCCTACTCTCTTTACTACCCATTGAGGTTTAATTACCTCATTTGAATCTTCAAATTTTAAAGGATGAATCTCATCATATCTTTTTAACATATCTCTCCAAAGAGCATATCTTTGAGGATTGACTTTCTCTTTTAAAAGAGGAATTAACTTAATTAAAACCTCTTTTATATCACCTACTATTGGATAATCTACATCAACTATCTTACCAATATTTGCTGGATCTATATCTACATGAATAATATCTGCATATTTAGCAAACTCAGATAACTTTCCAGTTACTCTATCATCAAATCTTGCTCCAAGGGAG
This sequence comes from Campylobacterota bacterium, assembly GCA_013153675.1. The sequence goes on along the minus strand of JAADEA010000112.1, from coordinate 4,732 downwards.
ATAATTAAATCAGCTTCACTCATAGCCATATTAGCAGCATAACTTCCATGCATTCCAACCATTCCAACTAAAAGAGGATTATTAGCTCCCATTACTCCTCTTGCCATTAGTGTCTCAACAGCTGGAATTTGAGATATCTCAGCTAATTCTCTTACTAATTTATAAGCTTCACTAATTACAACTCCTCCACCTAAATATAAAATAGGTTTTTTAGCCTCTAAAATAGCAGTAGCAGCTTTTTTTATTTGGCGATCATTTCCTTTATATCTTGGTTTATAAGTTGGTAGATTTACCTCTGTTGGATAGTTAAATTCTCCTATTTCTCCAGTAATATCTTTTGGAATATCAATTAAAACTGGTCCTGGTCTACCACTCTTTGCTATATAAAAAGCCTCTTTTAATATTCTTGGAAGATCTTTTATATCTTTTACCAGATAGTTATGTTTTGTACAAGGTCGTGAAATTCCTACTGCATCTACCTCTTGAAAAGCATCTGTTCCAATCAAAGTAGTAGGAACCTGACCAGAAATTACAACAATTGGAACTGAATCCATATAAGCAGTAGCAAGACCTGTTACAGCATTTGTAAAACCAGGACCACTTGTAACCATAGCAACACCAACTTTGCCAGTTGATCTTGCATAACCATCTGCTGCATGGACTGCTGCTTGTTCATGGCGTGTTAAAATATGTTTAAATTTATTTTGTTTATATATCTCATCATAAACATTCATTATAGCCCCACCAGGGTATCCAAAAACATACTCTACACCCTCTTTAATAAGGGCTTCGCATACCATTTGAGCTCCACTTATTCTCATTAGCCTCAACTCCTTTTAATTTGGCTGATTATAACAAAAAAATCTCAAGATTATTTGATAGAATGCATTTTATATTTTCTAAAAGAGGAAGAAGATGTATAAAAAAGCATTTTTAATAACTTTACTTTTGCTTATAAATAGCGGATGTAATAACTACTACAAAGATAAAGAGACTCGATTAATTGGCACACCTATAAATGGTCAAAAGAGTTTTGAACCTCAAATTAAAAATAATATTATTAGAAATGATAATAGATCAATTCAGGCAGAAAAAGAGAAACTTCTATTAGAGCTTCAGCATAAAGAGAAATTAGAAAAGATTAGAGCCCAAAATGAGTTAAAAATAAAGGAGTTAGAAGCAAAAAAAGCTAAAGAGATAGCAAAAAGCCAAATAGAAATAGCAAAAATAAAAGCTCAAAATGAACTAAAAAAGAGCCAATTAGAAAAAGAAGAAAGGCTCCAAAAAGAAAAAGAAAAAATATTGCTTTATAAAATATTAGGAGCAATAGCTATTTTTGGAATAATTTTTATAGGGTTAATTATCTTTTTTATTAAAAGAAGCAAATATAAACATCAATTAGAATTACAAAAAGCTAAACACTCCCATGAAGCTTGGTTACATAGTACTAAAATCCATCATGAGCAGGTTCAAAAGATGCTTGATATTATATCTGATGAAAATAGTCCACAAGAGTTAAAAAAGGAGATGGTAAAAATATTAGAAAATCATAAAAAAAATCACAAAAAGCTAATTGAATTAAAAAAATAGCCTATAAATTTAGCTTTTTACAAAGCTCAAGGGCTACTCCTTCCCTTAGACCATCATCAACTACAACTGCTTCATTAAACCCTAAAAGATCAAAAAATGCCTTAAAAATTAAAATACCAGTTATAATTAGATCCTCTCTACCAACTCCAACTAACTCAACTCTCTTTTCATAAGGAAGCTCTATTAAAAGTTTAAGATATTTATCTAACTCCTCTTTATTTAAAATAACTCCATTAATATAGTCTCTATTGTAATTTTTATAATTTAACCCTACTTTAATAGCTGCTAATGTAGTAGGAGTTCCAGCAGTAGCTACAAAAATAGTATCCCTATTAACAAATGATATAGCCTCTTTGTAAAAAGAGATTTTCTTTTCTATTAGCTCTTTAATCTTTTTTATATCTCCATTTCCTTCTTGAGTTAAAGTAACAATTCCAAGGGAATGGCTCCAAATCTTTATTTGATTATCTTTATAAAATATAAGTTCACTTGAACCTCCTCCAATATCTAAAAGAAAAAAGTTACTATTATCAACTCCTAATCTTTTTAACCTCTCTCTAACAGCTATTAATGTAAAGTTAGCCTCTTTATCTGGAGATATAACCTCAAATTGAATTTGGCTCTTTTTAAAAATCTCTTCAATTACCTCTTTTTGATTCTTAGCTCTTCTTAAAGCCTCAGTAGCAACACCTTTTAAATAGCACCCTTTAAAATCTATCTCCTCTTTTGCCTCATTTAAAGCATCAACAATTCTATCTATTGCCTCTTTTGAAATCTCTCCTGTATATACTAAATTATCTGCACACTTTACAATTTTTTCATATTCATTTAAAAAGAGCCCACTTTTACAATCATATTTTAATACTCTAAGAGTATTTGAGCCAAGATCAATAGAGATTACACATCCATACACAATAACTCCTTAATGGAGCTCTTGAAATTTAAATCCATGCTCTTTTAATATTTTTCTAATCTCTTCTTGATGCTCATATCCTCTTGTCTCAAGAGCTACACTAACATTTGCATCTCCAAATTCTAAATCAGTAGAAGTTCTATCATAACCTATTTGAACAATATTTGCATTTACTTGTCTCATTAAAGATGCAAACTGTTCTAAAGCTCCTGGTTTATCAACTAATGTTACAACCAACTTCATCTTTCTACTTGATTTAACAAGTCCCTTCTCTATAATTAAGGAGAGCATTGTTACATCAATATTTCCACCACTTACAACAATTACAACTTTTGATCCTTTTGGTATATCTAAATGGTTATGCATTAAAGCTGCAACTCCAGCTGCGCCTGCTCCTTCTACTAAAAGTTTTTGTTTTTCTAATAAAAATAAAATAGCACTTGCTATCTCATCATCACTAACTAATTCATATTTATCTACAAGCTTTTTAATATATTCCAACATCTTCGGATCTGTATCTCTTACTGCTATTCCATCTGCAATTGTTCTTACATATGTAGTATCTATTGGTTTTCCTAAATCGTAAGATTTTTTCATAGCAGGAGCACCAGCTGCTGATACTCCAATAATTTCTATATCATCTAAAAGGCTCTTTGCTGCAGTTGCAACTCCGCTAATAAGCCCTCCTCCTCCAATTGGAACAACTAAAGCATCAAGATCTTTTAGCTCTTCATAAATTTCTAAAAATATAGTTCCTTGTCCAGCCATTACCTCTTCATCTGCAAAAGGATGGACAAATTCAAGAGAGTTCTCTTTTGCATACTCAAGTGCATGAGCATAAGCTTCATCATAATTATTTCCTTTTAATACAACTTTAGCCCCTAATGATTCAACACCTTGCACCTTTGTTAATGGAGTTGCCTCTGGCATAAATATAGTAGCATCAATATTAAAATATTTTGCTCCAAATGCCACCCCTTGAGCATGATTCCCTGCACTTGCTGCAACTACCCCTTTTTTATTTCCTTTAGAAATAATAGAAGCTATCTTATTAAAAGCACCTCTTAATTTAAAAGAGCCTGTTCTTTGAAGATTCTCTTTTTTTAAATAGACCTCATACCCTGTTAATTCACTTAGTAAAGGAGCATGAGCTAAAGGAGTCTTATAGATTACATCTTTTAATCTCTCTTGAGCTTTAGTAATATCTTTTAAAGTTAGCATTTATAAATCCTATTATGATAAAATAGCTAAAATTTTCGCAAAATTATACCATTTAAAAGGATAAATATGAATTGTGAATTTCCCACAATCAATTCAGACTTAGAAAAAATTAAAGAGTATCTAACAAAATATAAAAATATAGCTATTATTGGAGCTTCACCAAATCCTACAAAAGATAGCCATAAAGTAACTAAATATATGATTGAAGCAGGATATAATGTTTTTCCAATATATCCAAAAGAAGAGTATATTTTAGGGCAAAAAGTATATAGATCATTAGAAGAGATAGATAAAGAGGTAGATATAGTAGTAATTTTTAGAAAACCAGCTGCTCTTGTTGATATTGCTAAAAAAGTAATAGCAAGAGGTGATGTAAAAGTATTTTGGGCACAACTTGGAATTGTGAATAATGAGGCAGCTCAAATGGTAAAAGATGCTGGTATTGAAGTAGTTCAAAATAGATGTATAAAAATAGATCACAACTATCTATTTAATCAAAAAAAAGAAGAAGATTAATCTCTTCTTTTTAAAATATTAAGATCTTCTTTATAAACAGAGCTATTTACATCAAATATAGCTAAGAGAGTATGAAATAGTATATTTTGATGCAACTTTTTATTTTGCAATGATCTTAGATAATTTGTATCTATCTCTTTTTTTAAATTATCTCCAAGCCAAATAAATGCTGCTACATGTTTTTGAGCATCTGGAGCAATAAAATAAGGCATTCCATGTAAATATAATCCACCTTCTCCTAAACTCTCTCCATGATCACTTATATATATTAAAGCCCTCTTAGCATCTTTATATCTTTTTAAAAAATTAATACTCTTATCTAAAAAGTAATCACTATACAAAATAGTATTATCATATGCATTTATAATCTCTTCTTTTGAACACTTTTCAAGTTGATTTGTTTTACAAACAGGTTTAAATTTTTCAAACCTTTTTGGATATCTTTTATAGTAAGCTGGTCCATGACTTCCCATCGTATGAAGAATAATTAAA
>JAADEA010000173.1 GCA_013153675.1 Campylobacterota bacterium | reverse complement strand
ACCAATTGGCGGCATAATTACATTATTAACCATAGATTTAACAATTGTAGCAAATGCACCACCAAAAATAAATCCAATAGCCATATCAACCACATTACCTTGAATTAAAAATTTTTTAAACTCTTTTAAAATCTCTTTCATTACACTCCTCCTTTTTAAATACTATAACAAAATTTAATGTGATTTTTATAGAATAACGCAAAAAGCAGTGTAGACTTTTGTAGATCAATAAGAAATTATCTATTAAAAGAGGCTAACTCTTTAACTCCCTTAATGCCTCTTTAATATTATCTTTTCTCATAAAATGCTCTCCAATTAAAAATGCATCAGCACCAGCTTTAGATAGCTCTATAATCTTTTCTTTAGAGTCAATTCCACTTTCAGCTACAATAATTTTAGAGTTAGGAATAAGAGGAATCAATTTAAAACTAAGCTCCATATCTATCTTAAAGGTTGTTAAGTCTCTATGATTTATTCCTATAATATTAGCTCCTGCAAATATAGCTTTAACTAAATCTGCCTTATCATGAATCTCAACTAAAGCCTCCATTCCTAAATGGTGAGTATAATCTATTAGCTCTTTTAGCTCTTTTCTTGATAGAGCTTTTGCTATTAACAATACAAAATCTGCTCCATATACAAGTGCCTCTACAAGCTGATACTTATCTATAATAAAATCTTTTCTTAATAGAGGCACTCTTACATATCTTCTAATCATAGATATATACTCAATATCACCTTTAAACCAGTGAGGCTCTGTTAATATAGATATTGCATCAGCCCCACCCTCTTCATACTCTTTAGCAATTAATAAAGGATCAAAATCTTCTCTAATAATACCTTTTGATGGACTTGCTTTTTTTACCTCTGCAATTATTCTATATGGATTATCTTCTGTTGCCTTTAGAGCACTTATAACATCTCTTGGCATAAAGGGATTATAAGCTAAAGATCTCCCCAACCACTCTAATGGATATTCTTTCTTTTTTCTCTCAACATCTTCTCTTCTTTTTCTAATAATCTCATCTAAGATATTTCCCATTGTCTCCTCTTTATTTTTGACTCTTTATCTTTTTATTACAATCTCTAATACTCTCCCAATGAAGCTTTATCTCTTTTTCTTTTAATCCTTCAATTGCAATTACCTTTTGCATAATTCTATAAGCCCTTTTACACTTGCCAAGCTTAAAATATCCCCATGCCAAAGAGTCTAAATAGTAAGGATTATCAGGATCTTTTTTAAGAGCTTTTTTTACTAACTCTACACCCTTTTCCACATCTAAATCGTGATCAATTAGGGTATACCCATAATAGTTTAAATATAGCGGATCATCTACTCCTCTTTTTATAGCCTCTTCAAAAAGAGCTCTCATCTTTTCAATTACTTGAGGAGTTACTTTATGAGATAATCTTGCCTTTTCATATGTTAATATTGCCTCTTCAGCAAACCATTTAGGATCATTACTCTTTTTATAAAGTTTTTTTGCAAGAGCCATAGCCTTATCAAAATAGCCTTTTTCTTTATAAAGAGCATATAAAAAGTTATCATCTTCATGACTTGCCTCTAAAACCTCTATTGCACTATCTAAATCATTTTTATAGATAGATAATTTTATAATTTTTTCTAAAAAGTATTTTTGAGGATCTTTTTTATATAGCTCTTTATATAGCTCTAACACCTTATCTAAATTGTCATTTTTTGCATATAGTTCAATTAATTTAAAATATATTGCAATTGAAGCGTCAGGATTTTTCCTAATAGCATCTTCTAAAAGGGCAATTGCCTCTTTGCGCTTATTTAGATATTTATCTAAAATAGTAGCTTTTTCTAATAAAACCTTATCATCGTGATTTTTTTCATATATCTTATCTAAGATTTTTAATAGGGTATCATAATCTTTAATTTTCATATATAAAAGCTCTAAAACCTTTAAATCCTCTACATCATCGCTATTTGATAGATATTTATCAGCTGCTAATTTTGCTTTGGTCAAATCACCCTTAATTAAATATAGTCCAACTAAAGTTCTAAATACTCTCTTATCCCCTTTTGGATTCTTTTTAAGCCAATCTTGGAGTTTTGCAATAGCTCTATCAATATCTTTTGTATCTTTTATCTCTTCTAAAAGATACTCTATCTTTTTACTTTTTTCATATAATCTATGCCAAATTTGAGCACTTAGATCATATTTTTTGAACTCTTGCGCAATTAGGGCTCTAACAATTAATTCATCCTCACTTGCTTGTTGATTAATTGGAGAAAGAGCAAACAAATTTCCACTAAGTAGTAAAATCAATATACTTTTTTTCATACTTTATCCTTTTTTTATCTCCACAACTCCTGGGCACTCCTCTTTTACCCAATCAAAATTTTCTCTAAACTCTTCCCACATAGGAAAAACCCTACACTGCTTAGGTCTTACCTCATAAATTTTACACAAATTATTATCTCTATCTAAAAATATGCAAGCATAATTATCTATATCTACCTTTATCTCCCTTAAAGAGTATCTATTTTTTACTCTTTTGAGATAGATTTTAGCAAAATTTTCAACCTCCATATTTAAAAAGGAGGCAATCTCCTCAATTTCACTAATAGATACCCAAACATAACCGCTCGCTCCTTGACAACATTTTGCATTACACTCCTTGCAAGCTCCCGGATTAAAAGCAAAAGAAAATCCCTCCTTTTTAATCAACACAAAAATCTCCTTTAATTGAGTGGGTATTTGCTATTTTAAATGCCTCTTTCGCCTCTTTAGAGTAAGAGTCATTTTCAAAAACCACAAAAGGAGGCAATATCTCCACATCACTTCTACTATTTTTTTGTGCAGCTATTAATACAACCTTTGAAGATCTATCAATCTTTGAGTGCATAAATCTAATCTCTTTAGCCTTAATATTAAACTCTTTTAGATACTTAAGTATATAATCTATTCTCTTTGCATCATAACAAAAAATTAAATAGCCTCTATTTTTAAGAAGTTTTGAAGCTTTTTGTAAAAAATCCCTTAATGGAAGATGCATATCATATCTTGCAATATTTAATACTTTATCTTTAGATAAAATTCCATTACTGCTATAAAAAGGGGGATTTGATACAATAAAATCAAAACTCTCTCCATCATAATCTAAAAAATCTTTACAAATAAATTGAGCTTTAAAATTATTAATTTTAAAATTTAGCTTAGCATATCTTAAAAGCTCTATTTGTTTATCTATTAAAGTTATATCACACTCAAAATATCTTTTTATTAAAATAGATAATATACCAACTCCACTACCAACATCTAAAACTTTACCCTTTATTGGAAACCTCTTTATAAAAGAGAATAAAAAAATAGAATCGCTATTATAACAATAACCGCTCTTTGGCTGATATAAAAAATTTTTCATCTTAGCCTTAATTTTTTTTTGAATTCTACCAAAAATTTGCTACTATTTTTACTATGAAAGAGAAAAAGATTTTATATCCACAATCAACCGATTTTTGCACATTAGATTATGAGTGCTCTTACTTGCCAAATAAGAAGGTAAGAATGTATTATAAATATACTTCAGAGGCAAATGAGGAGTTTAATAGCGCTGTAATAAAAAGGGGATGGAGAAGATTTGGAAATTACTATTTTCATCCTATATGTAATGGATGCAGTGAATGTAAAAGCGTAAGAATTGATGTGGAAAATTTTAAATTAACAAAATCTCTAAGAAGAATTATTAAAAGAAATAAAAATATAGATATTTTTATACAATCTCCCACAATTACATCAGAACATCTAAACTTATACCATAAATATCACTACTTTAAACATCATAAAGATGGATGGAGAGGGAAAAATATCTCTGCAAGAGAATATTTTGAAAACTTTGTAGAAGGGGCTCACCAATTTGGTAAAGAGGTGCTTTTTTATGATAAAGATAGATTAATTGGAGTAGATTTAATTGATATATTAGATGATGGAATTAGCGCAATTTACTTCTTTTATGACCCATATCCTCCATATGATAAGCTATCCCTTGGAATTTTTTCTCTTTTAGTACAAATAAAACTTGCTAAAATGTATAATAAAAAATGGATATATCTTGGATATTGGGTAGATGGATGCAAAGCTTTTAAATATAAAGAGAGATTTGAACCAATGGAGATTCTTGAAGATTTTCCACCTCTTGATAAAGAGCCAAATTGGAAAGAGTGGAAAAAGGGCTAATAATTAAATTTATAGCCCCTTCTTCTTACTGTATGAATCACTTGAAAACCTAAAATATTTTTCAATCTCTTTCTAATTTGATTAATAGCAACTTCAACTGTATTATCGCTTACATACTCTGGCTCTTCCCAAAGTGCATTAATAATCTCATCTTTTGAGAAGACTCTTTGCTTTCTTAAAGCCAAATATGCTAAAATATCGAATGTTTTACCATTTAAACTAACAATTTTATCATCATACTCTATGCGTTTATTTTCAATATCAATTGTTAATTTTCCAATATCAATTCTTCTTCCATGAAGATTTCTCATATTAGCCAATACTCTTGCAGCTATTAAATCTGGCTCAAATATATGGTTAGTAACCACATCATCCACACCTAAAGAGAAAAACTCCTTTTGAGCCTTTACATCATCTGTTAAGATGATGATTTTTGTCTCCATCTTTTTCTTTTTAATATCGTTAATAAAACGCTCTAAAGCAAATCTTGATTTTTCATCTACAATAATTACCAACTCATAGTGCCTAAAGTAGGTAAAGTTTGTAGCATCATATAGATCTTCTGCACAATCTACTATGCAGATAAAATAGCGTCCTATCTCCTCTTCTACCTCTTTAGCCAATTCCTCATCAAAACCAATAGTCAATATTCTCATCTACTCTCACCCTATTGTCTAAATATAGACTCAACTACACTATATTTCAAAAGAACTGCAGCCAAAGCTTTTGCAATTTCAAATAACATAAAAGTGACAATTGATAACGAATTTATATCTAAATATTGCTTATTTAAAAATAAAATTTAAATTTTAGCTTAATCTACTTAATAGCCCTAATATAGAGTCTTTTAGGAGCTGGATATCCTTCTACCGTTAAATTGGGATTATTAGGATCTAAAAAATCATCTAAACTCTCTCCACTAATCCAGCTGGTCTTTCTTTGTTCATCTAAAGTAGTCTCTTTTATTGCCAATATTTCCACACTTTTAAATCCAGCTCTCAAACACCAATTCTCAAGCGCCCTCTTAGTTGGTATAAAATATATATTTGGAATTTTTGAGTATCTATCTCTTGGAGTTAAAGCAACCTCACTATCTCCATCAATCATAAATGTATCTAAAAATAGCTCTCCTTTATCTCTAAGAGCTTTATATAAGCTCTTAAGAGCTCCAATTGGATCTCTTCTATGATACAAAACTCCAAGACAAAAGATAGTATCAAACTCCTCTTTAAATAACTCAAGGTGCTCTACTCCTAAAAGTTCATAATCAATAGGTGCTTGTATAAAATTATTTAAAAAATAAAATTGTAAATAATAATGAGGAGAGGGGTCAAAGCCCACCAACCTTTTTGGCTTCTCTTTTAACATTCGAAAAAGATAGTAACCATTATTACAGCCAACATCTGCTACTGCTTTATCTTTTAAATTAAAAAATTTCTCTAAAAGATTATATTTGATATAACTTCTCCACTCACTATCTATAAATAAAGAGCCAATTTGAAAAGGTCCCTTTCTCCAAGGAATAAGCTCTTTTGCAATCTCTTCAATTCTTTTTTGATACTTTTGCTCATAATCTTTATCTAAAACTATCTTTATAGTATCTTTTAACTCTACTCCAATAGCGCTATATTCAATCGAGTCAATAAGCTCTTTTTTGGGAGCAATATTTTTCCACTTTAACCATTTGCTTCTTTCTTTTTTTAGAGTATCTAAATCCATCTCTTCTATTTCTTTATATAAGCTCTTTTAATATATACCCTCTCTATTGGTCTATCTCCTCTTGAAGTAGGAAGAGAATTTATTTTTAAAACTACATCCTTTCCTTTTACTACCTCTCCAAAAATAGTATAATGTCCATTTAACCATGGAGCTGGAGCTACTGTAATAAAAAATTGGCTACCATTTGTATTTGGTCCTCTATTAGCCATAGCTAATAAAAAAGGTCTATCAAATTTAATATTTGGATCTATCTCATCTTTAAACTCTTTATGCCAAATTGACTCTCCTCCCATTCCTGTACCTGTTGGATCTCCACCTTGAATCATAAATCCCTTAATTACTCTATGAAAAATAACCCCATTATAATAGCCCTTTTTTACAAGTCCAAGAAAATTTTCCACAGCCAAAGGAGCAACTTTTGGATATAACTTTAGCTCAATATTTCCTTTTGTTGTCTCTAATACCACTATTGGAGAGTTATTAGCACCATATACAAAAGCAAAAAAGAATAAAAATATAGCAATTAATCTTTTCATTATATATCCTTTTCACATTTAATATTTAACTCTTTTAAAAGCCTCTCAAAAAAATCTCCGCCTTCTCTGTGATAGTCATCATGAAACTCTATATAAAAAGATTGAATATCTGGTTCATCTTGTGAAATCTTTTCAAATACAAATGGCTTTAGATTTGTCTCTTTCTTTACCTTTTCAATTGCATTTAATATTTTTTCTCTAAGCTCTTTACTATCCCCATAAATTAAAGATAATCCCTCATATCTCTCCTCCATTCTCATATGAGCTTCAATTTTATCTCTCATTTTACCCTCCTATCTTGCATATTCAACTACTCTTTTTTGTCTAATTAAAGTAACTTTGATTTCTCCTGGATATTGCACTTTCTCTTCAATCTCTTGAGCAATCTTATGAGCAATAAATACTGCATAATCATCATCTACCACACCAGCATCTACAAAGACTCTCACCTCCCTTCCTGCATTAATAGCATATGCTTGAATTACTCCCTCTTGTTCGAGTGCAATATTTTCTATCTCTTTTACCCTTTTTGCAAAACTCTCTAAAACCTCTCTTCTTGCACCTGGTCTTGCAGAACTTAAAACATCTGCTGCACAAACTGCAGCAGCCTCTATACTCTGAGGCTCTTCATGCTCATGATGAGCATAGATAGCATTAATTACAATTGGATGCTCATTATATTTTCTACAAACCTCAGCCCCAAGCTCCACATGGGAACCTCCAAAATCTTGTGTTAAAGCCTTTCCAATATCATGTAATAATCCGGCTCTTAGAGCCAATTTCTCATCCCCTCCCATTTCAGCTGCCATAACTTTAGCAAGTCTTGCAACCTCTAAAGAGTGGGCTAAAGCATTTTGACCAAAACTTGCTCTATATTTTAATCTACCTATTAGCTTGATAAGCTCTTCATGCATTGGATATAATCCCAAATCTATAACAACTTTTTCTCCCTCTTCAAAAATCTTTTGCTCAAACTCTTTTTGAACCTTTTCATGTATCTCTTCAATTCTTGCTGGATGTATTCTTCCATCTTCTACTAAAAGCTCTATTACTCTTGTTGCAATTGCTCTTCTATAAAGGTTAAAGCTACTTACTACAATTACTCCTGGTGTATCATCAATAATTATATCTACCCCTAATAGCTGCTCTAATGTTTTAATATTTCTACCTTCTTTTCCTATAATTCTACCTTTATGCTCATCACTTGGCAATGTTACAGTATTTATTAATCTTTCACCTGCAAACTCCCCAGCATACCTTGTTGTAGCCTGAGCTAAAATCTCATTGGCTCTTTTTTCTGCGCTCTCTTCAGCACTCTTAATTCTTTTTCTAAAACGAGATGCTAACTCAAGCTCTAACTTATTCTCCATCTCTTTAATTAATAGATTTTTTGCTTCCTCTTTTGTCATAGAAGCAACTTTTTCAAGGGCATTTAAAAGCTCTTCTCTCTTTTGTTCATTTCTTCTTCTAAGCTCATCAACTCTTGATTTTAACTCCTCAACTACTCTCCTTTGAGACATTAAATCTCTTTCTCTCTCTTCTAAAGAGCTCTCTTTTTGAAGTAGACTCTCTTCTTTTTGTTTTAGTTTTAACTCTTCTTCTTTAATTTTTAATTTAGTATCTTGCAATAAGGAGTTTGCCTCTTGCTCTATTGCTTTAGCTTTAGCCTTAGCCTCCATCTCATACTCTTGGAAGCTTTGATTAAAAATAAATTTAGCTATAAAAAAGCCAATTCCAATTCCTATAAAATGGGCAACCACCGCAATAATATATTCCATAAAATCTCCTAATTAATATTGGCAGAAAGAACCAAAAAGTCTAAGGAAGAAAGATCTTAAATTTAGCAGAAACTATATTATCACCTCTAATATCATAATGATTACTTATT
>JAADEA010000074.1 GCA_013153675.1 Campylobacterota bacterium | reverse complement strand
AGAGTTATATTGGAGTAGATATAAGAGCAAATCTATTTAATGGTTTTAAAGATAGATATAAAGTAGAGGCAAAAAGATATAAAATGCTTTCAAACTTTCATAAATATATAGATTATAAAGAGCTTATTTTTAAAAATATATCAAACCAAAAACTCCTTATTAATGAGATAAAGAGTTCTTTAATAAGTAAAAAAGAGTCTCTAAAGGCTGCTAAAAAATATTTAGAGCTAATAAAAAAGAGCTATGATAATGGATTAAGCGATAGTGAGACTCTATCAAATGCTATATCAAATTATGTTCTATATTTGAGTGAATATAAAAAAGAGAAATTAGAATTGATATTCCAAATAGGAAAGAGTTGGCTTCTTAGTGGTATAGTTCCTTTTAAAAGGGCTATTAAAAAATAAATTTAATTTGAGTGTAGCTTTTTAATAAACTATGACTCTTTTTTTGATTTAATAAATTGAATTTATTAGATTTTTCTCTTACTTATGGCACAATATCTAAACTAAGTAAAATTTAAGGAGGAAGGTTATGAAGAGAATATTGGGTGCAACTCTTTTAGCATCTGCTTTGAGTATATTTGCTTTTGGAGCTGATTATGTTTTAAAATTTTCTCATGTAGTTAGTCCAAATACTCCAAAAGGAAAGGCAGCTGACTTTTTTGCTAAAAGATTAGAAGAGTTAAGTAATGGAAGAATAGATGTTCAGGTATATCCAAACTCTCAATTATATAAAGATAGTGCAGTATTAAAGGCTTTAAAGTTAAATTCTGTTCAAATGGCTTGCCCATCTTTTTCAAAATTTACAAGAATTGTTCCACAAATGGCACTTTTTGATCTACCATTTCTATTTAGAGATATGGATCATGTGCATAAAGTTCAAGATGGAGAGGTGGGTAAAAAATTAAAAGATCTTGTAACAGCTAAAGGGTATGTAGCTCTTAATTATTGGGATAATGCATTTAAACAACTTACAAACTCAAAAAGACCGCTTGTTCATCCTCAAGATGCAAAAGGGTTAAAATTTAGAATTATGAGCTCAAAGGTGCTTGAAGAGCAATTTAAAGCAGTTGGAGCTATTCCGCAAGTAATGCCATTTTCTGAAGTTTATTCTGCTTTACAACAAGGTGTTATTGATGGACAAGAGAATACAAACTCAAATATATATACTAAAAAGTTTTATGAAGTGCAAAAATATATGACAATCTCTAATCATGGATATCTTGGATATTTGGTTGTAATGAGTAAAAAATTTTGGAACTCTTTACCAAAAGATTTGCAAGAAGCAACAATTAAAGCTCTAAAAGAGGCAACAGAAAAAGAGAGAGAGTGGGCAAGAGAGCTTGATAAATCTCAATTTGAAAAAATTGCAGAATATGCTAAAAAGACTAAAAAGTTAGAAATTATTAAACTAACTCCTGAGCAAAGAGAGGAGTGGAAAAAGGTAATGAGTAAAATATATCCTAAATTTTATGATCCAAAGGTAATTGGAAAAGATTTAATTGAAGCAGCACAAAATGTAAAATGAAGATAATAGAATCTTTTTTAAAATTAATAGATTTTTTTACTAAGTTAATTATGGGAGTGGGTATTATTGGAGGGGTGGTAGTCTCTTTTATAAATATAGTAGCGCGCTTTTTTAATATCGCCCTTCCATGGGCAAGTGAGCTTACTATATATCTCTTTTTATGGAGTGCCTTTTTTGGCGCTGCTTATAACTTTAAAGAAAATGCTCATATTGGAGTAACTATTCTACAAGAAAAATTACCCTCAAAACTAAAAAGAGTAGTTGCATTTATCTCTTATATTGTTATATTTATCTTTTTAAGTGCTGTTGCATATTTTGGTTATAAATATATTCTCTTAGAGATAGAATTAGAAGAGATCTCCACAGATTTACATGTGCCAATGTGGATAGTATATTTAGCTATTCCTCTATCTTTTGGAATAGGGGCTATATATACTTTGGAGAATATGGTAAAGTTAATATTGGCAAAAGATGATGCTTTAGTAATTAAAGATGAGACAAAAGTGGTATTAGAGGAATTTAACTTTAAAGAGGAGTAGAAGTTGAGTATATTTTTTCTATTTGGACTATTTTTTCTATTTTTAATTTTAGGAATACCAATTGCTGTTGCTCTTGGAGCATCTACATTTTTAACATTGGTGTTATATACTCCTCTTTCTCCTATTGAGATATCATCTATGATATTTGATAAAGTAGAGCACTACTCTTTAATGGCTATTCCTATGTTTATTTTGGCTGGAGCTTTATTATCCAAAGGAAGTAGTGCAAAAAGAATTATAGATTTTGCTCAATCTATGGTAGGGCATCTTCCAGGTGGACTTCCAATGTCAGCTATTTTTGCAAGTATTATCTTTGCAGCTGTTAGTGGAAGCTCACCTGCTACTGTTGTGGCAATTGGTTCTATTATGTTTAGCGCTATTGAAAAGGCTGGGTATCCAAAAAAATATGCTATTGGAACAATAGCAACGGCTGGAAGTTTGGGAATATTAATACCACCATCAATTATTTTAATTGTATATGGGGTTACTGCTGAGGTAAGTATTGGAAAGTTATTTATTGCAGGAATTATTCCAGGGATTATGATTGGAAGTTTTATGATGCTTGTTACCTATATTGGGGCAAAAAGACTTGGTTTTAAGAGAAAAGAGCCTGCCTCATGGAAAGAGAGATGGGAGAAATTTAAAGATGCCTTCTGGGCGCTTGGTACTATATTTATAGTAATTGGTGGTATATATGGTGGGATCTTTACTCCAACAGAGGCAGCTGCAGTATCTGCTATATGGGCTTTGTTTGTATCTTTATTTATATATAAAGATTTAAAAGTTAAAGAGATATGGGGAGTATTTTTACATGCTGCAAAAACTACTGCTATGATTATGTTTATAATAGCAAATGCAATGTTATTTGCTCACTTTTTAACATTAGAAAATATTCCTCAAATGATTACAAATTGGATGTTATCTCAACATTTAGGAGCTATTTCATTTTTGTTATTTGTAAATATTTTGCTATTTTTTGCTGGTGATTTTATGGAGCCAAGCGCTATTATTATGATTATGGTCCCTTTGCTTTTGCCAGTAGCAAAATCTTTAGGAATTGATCCTATTCACTTTGGAATTATTATTACTATTAATATGGAGCTTGGAATGATTACCCCTCCAGTTGGGCTTAATCTTTTTGTAACAAGTGGTATAACAAAAGAGAGCTTAAAAAATGTGATTATCTACTCTTTGCCATGGAGTATGGCAATATTGGTAGGTCTTTTATTAGTAACATATATTCCCCAAATCTCCCTTTGGCTTCCTAATATGATGTATGGAAGATAAATTAATGAGTAAAATTATAGAAATTTAACAAAAAATTAACCTTATTTTGATAAATTTTTTACAAAGGGCAAATATGGGCATTGAAGAGCTAAAAGAGATTGTTGATTATGGTGTAATTGGAATTTTGGGTTTAATGAGTTTTTTAGCCTTTTGGTTTTGGATAGAGAGGTTACTCTTTTTTAGGAAAGTAGATCTATCAAAATATAAAAATAGAGAGCTTCTTGAAGTAGATTTAACTAATAATATTACTATTATTTCTACAATAGGAGCAAATGCTCCATATATAGGACTTCTTGGAACTGTAATAGGAATAATAATTACATTTTATATAATGGGGGAGAGTGGAAATTTAGATGCAAAGACCATAATGAAATCTTTGGCTTTGGCTCTTAAGGCAACTGCACTTGGATTATTAGTAGCAATTCCAGCAACTATTTTATATAACCATTTAAGTAGGAAAATTGAGGTGTTACTTGCTAAATGGGATGCTCTTTATAAGAAATAAGAGCCAATTTATAGCTTTTAAAGGGCATATATGAAGATAAAGAAATTTGATTCGATGAATGTAATTCCTTTTATCGATATTATGTTGGTATTGCTTGTAATTGTATTAACTACTGCTACATTTATAGCAAAAGGTGTTATTCCCATATCTCTTCCTTCTGCTAAAAGCGCAAAAGAGAATAATTTAAAAGATAGCATAAAGATATTTATCTCTCAAAAAGATGGAATCTATTTAGATAAAGAAAAAGTTGAATTAGAAAACTTGCCAACTAAACTTTTATCTTTTAAAAAAGATACATTAATAAAGCTATATTGTGATAAGGAGCTTCCATATAAAGATTTTGTAAAAGTACTTGATCTTTTAAAAAGTAATAACTTTGAAAATATAGCGATAGTTACTCAACATGAATAGATATTTAAAATCTTTTTTAATCACATCTTCATTTTATATAATAGCAGCTACTCTTATATTTTTTGCCATAAAAAATTATAAAATCTCACATAAAGGCTCAAAAGAGAATTTAATTAAAATATCTCTTTTAAAAGAAGAGAGTAGTTTAAAGGAACTATCAAAAGAGAATAAAGATAATAGCCAAAAAGAGGAAACTTTTAAGGAAGAACCAAAAGAGAAGGTAAAAGAAGAGCCAAAAGAAGAGATAAAAGAGCAAGTAGAAGAAAAAGAGGAGCCTCAAGAAGAGATTAAAGAGCCAGATTTAGAAAAGGTAGAAGAGAAAGAGGAAATAGAGCTTGAAGATAAGGTTGAATTTGAGCCAAAGAAGTTTATATCTTTAAAAGAAGTTCCAAAAGAGAAGAAAGAAGAGGTTAAAAGAGTTAAAAAAAGAAAAAAAGTAGTTAAAAAGATAAAAAAGAGATCTAAAAAAATTGCCAAAAAAGTTCCTAAGAAAAAGAAAAAAATAGCAAAAAAAAGCTCCTTTAATTCAAAAAGTAAAAAAAAGAGGATCTATGGCAAAAAAAGAGGTAAAAAAGGAGCTAAGAGAGGCTCTTTTGCTAAAGCATCTAAAAAAAGGGGAGCTGGAGGATATAAAAATCAAAGAAGAGGAGTTAATAGAAACTTTTTAGCACAACTCTTAAGACGCATAGAGGCAAATAAATATTATCCTCTTATTGCTAAGAAAAGAGGAGTAAGTGGGATAGTTAGTGTATCTTTTACGATTTTGCCAAATGGAGGGGTAGGAAATATTAGTTATAGTGGAAACTTTATGTTTAAAAGAGCAACTTTAGATGCTATTAGAAGTGCTTTTCCTATTAATCCTGCTACTGTTCCTTTTGCTTTGCCAAAGAGAGTATCTATTACTTTAAGATATATTTTAAGATAAAGGAGGAAGATTCTAAGAGAAGCTCTCTTAGAATCTATATCTTAGATTTACATAGATATTTCTTCCTGGCTCATGCATTAGCATTACATTATCGCCGCCAGTAGTAAGAAGTTTTAGATCTTTGTATGTATTAGATACTACATAATCTTTATCAAATAGATTATCTACTCCTGCAGTAATTTCAAAATTTTTGCCTATTTTTTTAGTAACTTTTAGATTTACTACACCATAACCTGGAATTTCTTGTTCTCCATTATCACTATCAATATGTGTCCATCTTTTTGCTGCGATAAATTCTGCTTTGAAATTTAGAGTATTATCATATTGATAATTTAGAGCTAAATTAAATTTTAATGGAGGAACATCTGGTAAATCTCTATCACTTTGACCACTTAGAGGCTCATCTTTTTTACCTCTTTGATAAGATAATCCAAAATCAGCATAGAATGAGTCTGTAAAGAAGTATGTTCCCATTAGCTCTATTCCATATAATTTAGCATCTACATTTTCATAGTTATAGCTTGATTTTGAAGCATTATAAGCAATATAATCTTTTAGGCGAGAGTAGAAAGCTTTTGCTTTAAATGTAAATCTATCAAAGCTCTTTTCAAATCCTAAATCTATCTCATAATTTTTTGTTGCTTTTAGAGATGGATTACCTATTGGAACTCCTTTAGAGCTTACCCAATATAGCTCTTTTGGATCTGGAACTCTATAAGATTTTCCTAATCCTAAAAAGATTTTGCTTGTTGAATCAAAGTTATATGTAAAATATAGATATCCAGTTAATTGATTATAGCTATTATCTTGCTGATCATCTCTTTTAGAGCTACTTTTTGCACGATCATATCTTAAACCGCCCTCAACTGTTAATTTGCCTACTTTATATTGATCTTTTATAAAAAAGCCCCAATCTTTAATATATGCATCATATATACTATGAAAGCGTGGTTCTGGAAGAGGCTGAGAGTTTTTATAATATTTTCCATCCCAATTTCTAATAGAATAATCTACTCCATAAGTTATTGTGTGATTTTTTATATCAAAACTATTTTTAACTTTTACACCTCTTACCTCAGAGATAAGAGCATGAGTCATCTCTCCCATCATAAGAGCAGACATTCTATATTTAGTTGACATTGGATGGTCAACTTTTGTTTTATAGAGTTCAACTTTTAGCTCTTTTGAAAAGGCTCCTAAATTTCTTCTTGTATACTCTAATTTATACAATTCAGATTCATCATATAAAGCATCCATACTTGAAGATGGATATAAAATATCTTCACTTCTATTGTAGATATATGTAAATTTAATATCTTGATCTTTTGTAGGTTTTAAAAGTAATTTTCCTATAAAAGTTCCTTTGCTATAAGCATCCATATCTTGATATTTAGGTTGATATTGAGCACTTGCTGGAGCTTTACCCTCATCAATTGCTCTTTGGATTTGTCCTACAAAGTCTCTTCCGCTTCCATCTTCATACTGTTTTGCTTTTTCATAAGAAGCACCGATTAAAAATTGAACCTTATCGCTACCTCCTCTTACATGCATCTCATTTTTAAGATAGCTCCACTTTCCATAAGATAGACTAACATCTCCATTTAATCCTTTTACGGGATCAAGAGTATATACTTTTACATCTGCACTTAATACTCCAAAATTTTCCACATCAAATGGACCTTCAATTATTTCTATTCTGTCAATAATATTTGAAAGTACATGCGAGATTGGAGGATCCATCCTATTTGGACATCCACCAAATAATTTCATTCCATCAATTACTACATTTATATTATCTTTCTTTTGTCCTCTAATTGTAATATCATTTGCTACTTGCGATCTTCTAATTAAATTTACTGATGGTAACTCTTTAAAAAGAGCTTCAGCTATATCTGCAGATTTAATATCTTCTAAATAGAGATCTTTTATTACTTGCGTGTCTAAGCTCTCTTCCACATTAATTGTCCCTAAATTTACTCCCTCAGCATATAAAAGTGCTGAAAGTGCTATTGAAAGTGGCAATATACCAATTTTTTTCATTACAACTTCTCCTTTTTTTAACAATGATTGCCAATTGATTGTTAATTAATTGTTAATAAATTAACAAATAAAAAGTTTATGATAAAAAGGTAACTTTTTGAATCAGATAAAAAGAGGTAAAAGTGAGAAAAATAATCTTTTTTATTCTATTAAGTTTAATATTAGAGGCAAAATTTAACTATAAAATATCTTTAATCTCTCCTTCAGTTAAAGAGAGAATGATTAAAGGTCACTCTTATAAAATGGGATGTCCTACTCCCTTGAGGGATTTAAGATATATTAATCTTACATATATAGGATTTGATAATAAAGAGCATATGGGAGAATTAATTGTTCACAAAGATGTAGCAAAAGAGGTAGTCTCTATTTTTAAAAAATTGTATGATATAAGATATCCAATTAGAAGAATGGAGCTTGTGAGCAATTTTGGAGGAAGTGATTTTGCTTCAATTGAGGCTGATAATACCTCTGCTTTTAATTGTCGCTATGTAGATGGAACAACTAAATGGTCAAGACATAGTTATGGCAAGGCAATAGATATAAATCCTATTGAAAATCCATATGTAACAAAACATGGAAGAACATCCCATAAAAAGTCTTATTTGTTTTTAAAAAGAGTAAGAGTAAATAACTCTCCTTCTCAAAGAGCTATGCTTTTAAAAAATGATATGGCAGTAAAAATTTTTAAGACATATGGATGGAGATGGGGAGGAGATTGGAGATGTTGTAAAGATTATCAACATTTTGATAAGAGGTGAGATTTAACTCCTCTCTATAATCCTCTTGGGCTTTATATTCAAATCTAAAAATAATTTAACGTCAAACTTCCCTTTTGAAGCTTTAATAAATTAATTTTTATTTTTACCAATATATAATTTAAATTAAACTTTGATTAATTAATAAGGTATGAGGATGGAGGGGTTAAAAACTTTTAAAATTTTTATCTCTTCACCAAGTGATGTTGCAAAAGAAAGATGGATTGCTAAACAAGTAATTGAGGCTCTTTTTAGAAAATATAAAGATAAGCTAAAAATTGAGACAGTCTTTTATGAAGATAGAGTCCAGCTTGCAAATAGGGGCGATTTTCAATCTCAAATTGAAAAACCATCTCAAAGTGATTTAACAATTGTAATTTTATGGTCAAGGCTTGGCTCACCACTCTCAAGTGAGTATAGAGGCGAAATTAGCGGTAAAGTGCCAGTTACTGGGACTGAGTGGGAGTTTGAAGATGCTCTAAAAGGAGCGCTTGAGAATAACTCTCCAGATCTATTGGTCTATAAAAAGACAGCCCCAATA
>JAADEA010000170.1 GCA_013153675.1 Campylobacterota bacterium | reverse complement strand
GTAAAAAATCCCAGAGAAATTTTAAGATAAATTTTGAAAGATTAAAAAAGATATTAATAGCCTCTTCCCAGCAATGTGGGAGGGAAAATATTATGGAGATAGAGGTGGTTGATAGCTTATATAAATTTAAAGAGAGCTATCCAGATTCTTATATGTTAAATTTTTCAGATAGAATTATTCAAAAAGAGCTCTTTAGTATTAAAGAGGTAGTGGTAGGACCAGAAGGTGGGTTTGATAAAGAGGAAGTTAATCTTTATAAAGATAAAATAGTAGGATTTGATACACCATATATACTAAAGAGTCAAACGGCAGTAGTAGCAATATCTTCTAAAATTCTTTTATAGGATAGATATGGCAAAAGTTGATAAGAAGGCAAAAAAGATTTTAATTATGGAGACAGCCCTAAAGCTCTTTTCTAAAAATGGATTTTATATAGTAACTATTGCAGATATAGCAAAAGAGCTTAATATGAGTGCTGGCAATATATACAACTATTTTTCTTCTAAAGAGGCATTAGCAAAAGAGCTAATTTTATATATATCTCAAATTTTAGGAATGCAAATTAGAGAGATTAATATGAAAAATATCTCATCTAAGGAAAAGATTAAGGAGATTGTCTCTATCTATTTTAAAAATGCAAAAGAGAATCCAGAATATATTGACTATTTCTTACGAATATATCTATCTCATAAAGAGATATTTAAAGATGGATGTGAGGGGATGATTTGTGTTAGTCCATTTGTAACAGAGATTATGATCTTTTTTGAAGAGGGTGTAAGAAAAAAGGAGTTAAGAGATCAAGATTTCTTTAGTGCTTTTGGTCTTTTTATGGGATATTTGGGAGGAATGGTCTTTTTATATGGAGATAGAGTATTACCAAATGAGCTTGATTTATATATAGATGATATTACAGAAAATATATATAGGGCTCTAAAGAGTGAAGATTAAAGCTATTTGGCTTCAGGGCATAACGTGTAATGGAAATAGCCACTCATTTTTAAACTATCCTCATTTAGAGAGTTTATTAAAAGATATTACCTTTTTATTTCATCCTATTTTACCTTCTAAATATAATAGCTTAGATATTAATGAAGAGTGCGATATCTTAATAGTAGAGGGCGGGATTAAAAAAGATCTAAAAAGAGACAATAAAGATTTTTTAGGACTATTTTTTAAATTTGCAAAGAGTACGAAGTTTATATTGGCAGTTGGAAGTTGTGCTGTATATGGAGGAGTTTTTAAAGAGTTTGATAGAGAAATTAGCGGTGTTATTTTTAATAAGAAAGAGAGGTCATTTTTATATAAAGATTTTGAGCAAAAAGTAATAAATATTCCTGGTTGTCCTGCTAATGGGGAGTGGATAGGGTATATATTAGAGATGATTATTAATAAAAAGAAAATTTTATTAGATAGCTTTAAAAGACCAAAAGAGATATTTGCTTTTAGTGTTCATAGTGGATGCGATAGAAATGAATATTTTGAGTGGAAAGTAGATGCAAAAAGCTTTGGAAAAAAAGAGGGATGTCTATTTTATGAACAAGGATGTCAAGCTCCATTTACTCATGGAGATTGTAATAGAAGACTTTGGAATGGAATAAATTCTAAAACAAGAGCTGGAATGCCATGTATTGGATGTACAGAGCCAGAATTTCCAAAAAGAGATCTATTTAGAACCAAAACATATATGGGAATTCCTGCAAATATGCCTTTTGGAGTCTCAAAAAGAGCATATTTAACATTAACAGGTATTGCTAAAAGCTTTAAAATAGATAGATTAAATAGGGATATATTTGAAGATGATTAAAAGAGGCTATTTTGAAAATTGATGTTTTACAAAAGGTAGAAGGAGAGGTATATTTAAAATATTATTTTAAAGATAGATATATTGAGCATGTAGATATAAACTTTATTCATTATAGAGGAATTGAAGAGATTTTAAAAGGAAGAGATATATTTGATGCTTTAGCTATTAATCCAAGAGTGTGTGGTATTTGTGGGCACTCTCATCTAATTGCTACTGCAAAGGCAATTGAGGATATTGTAAAATTTAAAGTTACTAAAAAAGCTACTTTAATTAGAGAGATTACTCTATCTTGTGAATTGATCCAAAATCATATAAAATGGCTTTATCTTGTAATTATTCCTCTTTTAAATGAGATAGGATTTAAAAAAATAAATTTTTTTGAACCGCTAAAAGAGATAGAAAAGATTAATAAAATAATTGCTATTTTTGGTGGGCAATATCCTCACACCTCCTATGCGATTGCAGGAGGGGTTGTTTGTGATCCAACATATATAGATATTATTAGAGCAAAATCTCTTTTAGATGAGGTAAAGAGCTTTTATTACTCTAATATCTTAGAAGATATTATAAATTTTAAAGAGTTTATTCAAACAAAGGGTCTATTAAAAGATATATTTTTCTTTTTAAAAAGAAAAAAGCTTCAAAATATTGGTAGAGCTCATGATAGATTTTTATATTTTCAAGAATCTAAAAAGATAATAGGAGTAAGAGAGTTTAGAGCCGATAGTAAATATATAAAAGAGAGTTCCAATATAGATAGCTATGCTAAAAATGCTCTTTATAAAGATAGATTTTATGAGGTTGGTCCAATAGCTCGAATGATAGATAAAAAGTTTATAAAAGATCTTCATAGAAGATATAAAGATTCTCTATTTACCAGAATTGCTGCAAGAGTTTATGAGATAGATTCTTTATTAAAAAAAATTAAAAATAATTTAGAAGAGCTAAATTTAGAAGAAGATTCTTATAGAGAATTTAATAGAAAAATTAGTGGATTTGGAGAAGGGATAATAGAGGCTCCAAGAGGCTCATTGATTCATAGAATTTGGGCTAAAGATGGAAAAATTGAAAAGTATCAAATAATAACTCCTACTCAATTTAACTTGGCAAATGGAACTATTGATAATCCCTCTTCTGTTCAAAAAGCAATAAAAGGATTAAAAAGTAAGAAGTTAGCAGAGCTTGTTTTTAGAAGCTTTGATATCTGCTCTGTATGCACCACCCATTAGTTCCAAAAGTAAATAAGAAATAAAAATTTTTAGAAAAAATTAAAAAATAGCTAAGATTAAGTTGCTAAAATTTTTGAATGAGTATTCATTTATAAGGAGTCTGCCGTGGATAGAGAAAAGCTTAGAGATCTCTTTATGGCAAAGAGTGCAAAAGTAGATACTAACAAAGGAGAAGCTTACTACAATAGGCTTTATCAAAGTTGTAAAAGAAGACTTGAAGAATTGAGAAACTTAGAGCCTATCTCTAAAGTAAGTATTAAAGAGATTTTAGAAGATGAAGGAGTTAGTAGAAGAGAATTTTTAAAATGGGCAAGTGCAACTACTGCTATGTTGATGTTGCCAGCCTCATTTACTCCTCTTGTAGCAGAAGCTGCAGAGTTGATGAATAGAGTACCAGTCATTTGGATAGAGCTTCAAGATTGTGCTGGAAACTCTGAAGCTCTTCTTAGAGCTGATGGACCAAAAATTGATGAAATTATTTTAGATATTATCTCTTTAGAGTTTCATGAGACATTAATGGCAGCTGCTGGACATCAGGCTGAAAAACAGCTTGAAGATGCTATGCATACATTTAAAGGAAAGTATCTTTTATTTGTAGAAGGATCTGTTCCAGTTGGTAAAGGAAAAGATTGGTGTACTATTGGAGCAAGTGGAGAGACATTCTTAGAGCATTTAACAAGGCTTGCAAATGATGCAGCAGCTATTGTAGCAGTTGGAACTTGTGCTACATTTGGTGGAGTTCCAGCAGCAGCTCCAAATCCAACAGATGCAGTTGGAGTAATGGATGTAGTAAAAGGAAAACCTATTATTAATATTCCTGCATGTCCTGCAAATCCGGCAAATATGGTGGGGGTGATTTTACATTTTGTATTAACTGGGCAAATTCCAGAGCTCGATTCTCTTCTTAGACCAAAATTTGCTTTTGGATATAGAATTCATGATAATTGTGAAAGAAGAGCCCATTTTGATGCTGGTGAATTTGTAGAAGAGTGGGGAGATGAGGGAGCTCAAAATAACTTTTGTCTATATAAAATGGGATGTAAAGGTCCTATGACATTTAATAACTGTTCAATTATTAGATATAACGAAGGGGTAAACTGGCCAATTGGAGCTGGGCATGGATGTATTGGATGTAGTGAGCCAGGTTTTTGGGATAAATATGCCTATGAAAGACCAATGGCTGATGCAAATATTAAAGCACCAACTGGTGGGGTTGAAAAGAGTGTAGATGAATTTGGTTTAGGTTTATTAAGTGTAGCAGCAGTTGGAATAGGAATTCATGCAGCAGCAAGTGCGCTTCTTGGGAAAAAAGATGATGAAGGAGATAAATAATGAGTAAGCATATAGTTGTAGATCCAATTACAAGGATAGAGGGGCATTTAAGAATAGAAGCAATAATTGATGATAATAATACAATTGTTGATGCATATAGCTCTTCTACTATGTTTAGAGGAATTGAGGAGATTTTAAAAGGAAGAGATCCAAGAGATTGTGGACTTTTGGCTATGAGAATTTGTGGGGTTTGTACAGGAACCCACTATCAAAGAAGTATTGAAGCAGTAGAACATGCTTTTGGAATAACTATTCCAAAGAATGCAAGACTTGTTAGAAACTTAATTCAAGGATCTTTGTATGTTCATGATCATGTAGTCCATTTTTATCATCTTCATGCACTCGATTGGGTAGATATTACTAAAGCATTAGAAGCTGATCCTAAAAAAACGGTTGATGAGGCTTTTAAATGGGCTAAAATTGCAGGTGTTACTCCATGGGTTGCTGATGCTGGTAAATTTGCCTCAGTTCAAGAGAGACTTAAAAAATTTGTAAAACAAGGAAGACTTGGAATTTTTGGAAATGGTTATTGGGGTAATCCTCATTATAGATTAACTCCAGAGCAAAACCTATTAGCTGTTACTCACTATTTGCAAGCTTTAGATCTTCAAAGAGATGCTGCTAAGATGATGGCAGTATTTGGTGGTAAACAGCCTCATCCTCAAAGTATAGTAGTAGGTGGAGTAACTTGTGTTCAAGATATTCAAAATCCGTCACGTATAGGATTATTTAAAGATCTTTTAATGAACTTTAGAAGATTTATAAAAGAGGCATATCTGCCAGATTTATATATGGCAGGAACGATGTATGCAAAAGAGGCTCTTGATGGAACAGGAAGTGGGCTTAAAAACTATATGGCATATGGAGATTTTAGATTAGATGATACGGGATTTTATAATGCTGCTCTTTTATTTCCAAGTGGTGTTGTATTAAATGGAGATATTAATAAAGTTATAGAGTTTGATCAAAAGAAAGTTGTAGAAGATGTTACTCACTCTTGGTATGAGGGAGATAAACCTCTTCATCCATTTAATGGACAAACAATTCCACACTATACAGGTTTTGGTAAAAAAGAAAATGGAATTGCATATTTAAATACAAAAGAGAAGTATAGCTGGATTAAATCTCCAATTTATGATGATAAAAGGGTTGAGGTTGGACCTCTTGCAAGAATGGTTGTAGGAGTTGCAAGAAAAGATAAAAGAATTAGTGAGTATGTAAATAAATTCTTAAAAAATGGAAATTTCCCTATTGAGGTTTTATTCTCAACTGTTGGAAGAACTGCTGCAAGAGCAATTGAGACAGAGTTAATGGCAGATGTAATGGTAGAGTGGACAGATGAGCTTGCTAAAAATGTTGCAACTGGAGATCTTGCTACTTGGACAGAATTTGATTTTGAAAAAGTTAGTAAAAATGCAGAAGGTTATGGACTTGCTGAGGCTCCAAGAGGTGCACTTGGACACTGGGTTAAAATTAAAGATGGGAAAGTTGTAAATTATCAAGCAGTAGTTCCTTCTACTTGGAATGCAGCTCCAAGAGACTATAAAAATAGAATGGGAGCTTATGAAGCAAGTTTAATTGGAACAAAAGTAGCAAAGCCAGAAGAGCCTTTGGAAATTTTAAGAACTATTCATAGTTTTGATCCATGTATTGCTTGTGCGGTGCATATTGTAGATACAAAAGGAAAGAGCTTAGGAGAGTTTAAAGTAAATACCTCTTGCTCTATTTAAAGGGGGCTAAAATGAAAGAAGGATATAAAAGAGTAAAAAGAATGACCCTCTTTATGAGGGTGAATCATTGGGTAGTTGCAATTTGTATGGTAGCTGCCATAATTACTGGATTATATATTGGGCATCCATATTATCAAACCCTAATATCTGAGCCTGCAGTTGATAAGTATGTAATGGCTTGGAATAGATGGGTTCATTTTATGGCGGCTATTATATTTGATGTAAGCTCTATTGTAATAGCTTATTTATATTTTTTTAGTAGATTTGAAAAGCCGTATAAAAAGCTTTTGCCAACTCCAAAAAATATTAAAGAGTTTTTTGCAGTATTGGTAAATTTATTAACATTTAATAGAGTAAAAAAGTTTGACTCATCTCATGAAGATAGTTTTCATGTTGTATTTTTTACTATTTTTCATCTTCTTCTTGCTTGGATGCTATTTACAGGACTTCAACTATATGTGCATGGTTTAGAATCAGGAATGAGTTCTATTGGTAAGTGGTGGCCAGCTTTATTACATACTTTTACTGATTGGACTATTAGTGTGTGTGGTGGAAGTTTAATGGATGTGAGAATATCTCACCACTATACAATGTATTTAATAATTGCTTGGGTGATGTTTCATATCTATTATGTGGTATGGAGAACAATCTTTTGGAGAGAGGGAGATATCTCTATTGTATTTGGTGGATATAAATTTGCTAAGAAGAAAGATTAAAGGGAGTAATTGAAAAAGATAGCAGTTATTGGAATAGGAAATATTTTATTTAAAGATGAGGGAGTTGGAGTCTATGCGGCTAAATATTTAGAGAAAAATTTCTCCTTCTCTCCCTCTATTGATATTGTAGATGGTGGAACGCTTGGCTTTAAGTTGATGGGCTATTATCAAACCTATGATAAAGTAGTAATTATAGATACTGTCTCAATTGAGGATGAGCCAGGGTCTGTTTATAATTTGCCAAGTGATGTGTTAATGGGGCTTGGAAGCTACAGAAAAACGGCTCATGAAGTAGAAGTGCTCGAGATGCTTGAGATCTGCTCTATGCTTGAGAAGATGGCTGAAGTAAATGTAATAGGTATTGTGCCAAAAGATATAGAGAGTGTAGAGATAAATTTAACCTCTAAAATAAAGGACTCTTTTTTACCATTAATAAATGAGGTAATTAAAGAGATTAAAAAAGAGGATATTGAAGTTAAGCCAATAAAAGGCTACTCATTAGAGGATATAATTAAAGATTATAACTCTCCTACAGCTGCTACTATCTTTTAAAGGAAATCTTAATGATTATTGAGATTGAATATTTCTCTAATAATAACTATTTAAAAGAGTTTATTGATGCTCTTGCAAAAGAGATTAATATAACTATCTCTACAAAGTTAAAGAATTATAAACTTTTAATTTGGGTAGATAAAAAGAGCAAAAATTTAGAACTATTTTTAAAGGCAATAGAAAATAATTTACCATATTCTATTTTTATGGGAAAAGTAGAAGTAAGAGATGGAGAATTTTTTGAAAATCAAGAAAGAGCTCTTTTGCCAAATAGTATATCTCTTTGTCCTAAATGTATAAAAGAGATTTTAGATCCAAACTCAAGAAGGTATTTTTATCCTTTTACCTTTTGTAGATCTTGTGGTTTTACCTCTTCTTTTTTAATCTCTTATCCTTTTAATAGGGAAAATAGTCTATTTTTTCCTTTTAATATTTGCGATGATTGTAAAAAGGAACAAGAAGAAAATCCATTTAGAGCCAATTTCCCTCTAATATCTTGTACTAAATGTTCTATTCCTATAAAACTTCAAAAGAGAAATTCTCAAAAGATATTTTGGGCTTGGGATAAAAAAGAGTATAAAGAGATATTTTATATTTGTGCTCAAGCTATATTAGATAATAAAAATCTTTTAATTAAAACTTTTAATGGGTATAAGCTATTTAGTAAAACTCCTTCAAGAGAATTTGATATTTTTATTACAAATTCAAATAAGATAAGTAGCTATTTTTTACTTTTAGAAGAAGAAAAAAAGGCTCTATTTAGTATTGAAAAACCAAAAGTTAGAGCTACCCTTTCTAATTTAGATTTACAAAAGAAAGTTGGTAGCATAAAATATCTTAAAGCCCCAGATTGTGGGATTTCTATATTGTTTGCTAAAGCTTTGCAAGATAGCGGCATTGATTATATCTATTTTAAGGAGGTAGATAATATTGATAATATCTCTTATGATTTAAAATTAGATTTTGATTTGCCTATTAGTAAGTATGAGGATATTGTTTATAGTATTAATAAGAAAGATAAATTTATTGCCAAAGGTGATAGAGTAATACTGCCAAAACTTTTGGATATTAATAAAGATGAAGTATTAGATAAGCCATATGTCGCATTAAAATATCAAAATTCTATTTTAATTGATAAGATAGAAAAATTTAATATTGATAAAGAGAAAATATGGTGGATATGGATTAGTAAAAAATATATATTTACGATTAAAGAAAAAA
>JAADEA010000144.1 GCA_013153675.1 Campylobacterota bacterium | reverse complement strand
ATAAAAATATATTTTTATCAATTGAAAAAGTTAATATCACTCAACTTTTAAATAGTGGAGTAAAAAAGAATAATATAAAGGTCTCCTTTTTTTGTACAAGTTGCAATAATAGACTCTTTTTTAGTTATAGGAAGGAGAAGACAAAAGGTAGATTTATCTCTTTAATTATGAGAGGCGATGTTTAAAATCGCAATATCCAAACTCTTTTATAATATCTACTTTTTTATCTCTTCTCAAAATTGCAATAGCTGGAAGTTTAATTCCATTAAATGTAGTAGCTTTTACCATTGTATAGTGTATTTGATCCTCAAATATAATCTTATCGCCAACTTTTAAGGGTCTATTAAAGCTATACTCTCCCATAATATCTCCAGCAAGACATGTAACTCCTGCTATTTGATAGGTATATTTTAATTCTCCAGGCTCTTTAGCGTTAGCTATTTTTGCTTTATATGGCATAATAATAGTATCTGGCATATGGGCTTCAGCTGAAGAGTCCACAATAGCTATTTTAATTTTATTTTCTACAATATCTAAAACAGTAGTCATTAAGACGCCACTCTCCCATCCAATTGCCTCTCCTGGTTCTAAATATAGTTCTAAATTTGGATAACTCTTTTTAAGAGATGTTAATATATCTATTAATTTTTCTATATTATATCCCTTTTTAGTAATATGGTGCCCACCTCCTAAATTTAACCACTTTAATTTTGGAAGGTATTCTTTAAATTTTTCTAAAAACCCTTCTACTACTACCTCTAATGAAGAGGAGTCCTCTTCACATAGAGCATGTATATGAAATCCCTCTATTAACTCTAAAGAACTTTCATCAAAATTTTCTTTTGTAACACCAAGTCTTGAATAAGGAGCGCAAGGATTATATAGTTCTACTGGAGCTGCTGATACTTCTGGATTTATTCTAAGACCAATTGATATAGAGCTATTTATCTCTTTTGCTCTCTTAGCAAATCTCTTTAATTGATTAATAGAGTTAAATATTAGATGATTAGATATTTTTGCGATTTTATCTATCTCTTCTTCTTTATATGCTGGAGAGTAGGTAGAGACCTCCTTTTGAAACTCTTCAAAAGCAAGCATAGCCTCATATAACCCACTTGCACAACATCCATCTAAATATCTATTAATAATATCAAAAGATCTCCAAAGGGCATAACCTTTTAGGGCTAATAGAATTTTTACACCCGTTTTATCTTTTATATTTTTTAATATTTCAAGATTTTTAATCAATTTTTCCTCTTCTAATATCCAACAAGGAGATGGAAGTTTATTTAAAATCTCTAAAGGTATCATTTTAGTCTCCAATTGCTTTTACTCTTGCTAAAAATCCTAAGTAAGAAGTATATCCACTATCTTTTAATTTTAACTCACCATTTTTATTGTAATAAAGGGTACTTGGAAATACATTAATACCAAAACTTTTTGCTATCTCTCCATCTATATCGTTAATAACTAAAAAATTTAGATCTCTTTGTTTTAAAAACTCTTTAAGTTCTCTATTACTACCACTATTAGAGGCAATAGTAATTAAAATATAATCTCTATCTTTTTTTAATGCTAATTTATTTAGGGTTGATAGCTCCTTTTTGCATATAGGACACCAGCTCCCCCAAAAATACAAAATAATTTTTTTATTTTTAAAATCTATCTTATTACCATCTATCGTTTTATATTTTTTAATAAAGGAGATATTCTCTATCCCTTTTGGAGCTCTAATATATCCTATAATTGCAGAGGCTATTACTATAAAGATAATAAAAAATATAACTTCTCTAAATAGCTTTTTTAACTTCATAAGTTAGATTTTATCAAATATAGCTTCAAATAAAAAAGGGAAAAGGTTCCCTTTTTATATATTTTTATGACAAAACCACCAATCAAAGCAATCTTTATCTTTTGCCCTTTCTTTTGCAACCTCAATATCTGTGGCTGGAGGTATAATAGCTCTATCTTTTATTAACTCATTATTTGGCCAATTTGCTGGTAGTGCTACATTCTCTTTATCGCTTATTTGCAAAGCTTTTAGAGCTCTTAAGATCTCATCTATATTTCTTCCTATCTCTTGTGGATAGTAGATTATAGCTCTAATAGTCTCTTGTGGATCTATAATAAATACGGCTCTTACAGTATTGCTTCCTTTATTAGGATGTAACATTCCAAGCTTTAGAGCTATCTCGTCATTTGCTGCAATTATTGGAAAATTTATTTTTGTATCTAAATTCTCTTCTATCCACTCTATCCATTTAATATGAGAGAAGACTTGATCAATACTCATTCCAATAAGTGATGCATTTAATTTATTAAACTCTTCTTCTCTTTTAGCAAAAGCTACAAATTCAGTGGTGCAAACAGGAGTAAAGTCTGCTGGATGGCTAAATAATACTACCCATTTTTTATTAAAATCTTTTGGAATATTCATTACTCCTTTTGTGGTTTTAACTTCCATTTGAGGAAATTTGTCTCCTAAGAGAGGCATACCTACATTTCTATTTTCCATTATCAATCCTTTTGAAAAATTTTTAGAAGAAAAAATTTCTTCTTTAAGAATTTTAAAGAAAATTAACTTAAAGATAAATTATTTTATAAGAAAAAAATTATCCAGTTGTTTTCACCACTTTTTCACAAATTAAGATATAGGTAAATTTGGTATAATAAATTTTCCTCTCAAGCCCTAATATAGGAGTTATAAATTCTCCTTAAATGGATTAAATGGAGAGGCAATAGCTATAAAAATTACTCTAATTGTGAAGGTAAAAGATGAGTCAAAAATTAGAAAATTTAGAAGAGATTTTAAAAGCCCATAAATTAACTCCATTAGATTATGAACATATTAAAAAGATTTTAGGGAAAGAGCCTAATTTGGTAGAAATTGGTATTTTTAGTGCTATGTGGAGTGAGCATTGCTCATATAAATCTTCTAAAAAGTATCTAAAGGGATTTCCTACAAAAGCTCCATGGGTAATTCAAGGTCCAGGTGAAAATGCAGGAGTAATTGATATTGGAGATGGAATAGCAGCAGTCTTTAAGATGGAGAGCCATAATCATCCAAGTTATATTGAGCCTTTTCAAGGAGCAGCAACAGGAGTTGGAGGAATTTTAAGAGATGTTTTTACAATGGGGGCACGTCCTGTTGCTAATTTAAATTCATTAAGATTTGGAGATATTGATGGTGATAGTAAAACAAATAGATATCAGCGCCACCTTGTTAGAGGAGTAGTAGAGGGAATTGGAAGTTATGGAAATTGTATGGGAGTTCCTACAATTGGTGGAGAGATGAGTTTTGAGAGCTGTTATAATGGAAATATTTTAGTAAATGCTTTTACTCTTGGAATTTGTAAAAAAGATGAGATCTTCTATGGAAGAGCAGAGGGAATTGGAAATCCAGTAATTTATGTAGGAAGCAAAACTGGAAGAGATGGTCTTGGTGGGGCTGTAATGAGTAGTGATAGTTTTAATGAGGAGTCTAAAAAGTTAAGACCTACTGTTCAAGTTGGAGATCCATTTACAGAGAAATTGTTACTTGAAGCTTGTTTAGAACTTTTTAAAACAGATTATGTAGTAGGAATCCAAGATATGGGAGCAGCTGGACTTACAAGTAGCTCTTTTGAGATGGCTGGTCGTAGTGGGAGTGGAATGAAATTATATTTAGATAAAGTTCCAGCTCGTGAAGAGGGAATGACTCCATATGAGTTTATGTTAAGTGAATCTCAAGAGAGAATGTTAATTTGTGCCAAAAAAGGTAGTGAAGATAAAGTTATTGAGATATTTAAAAAGTGGGATTTAGATGCTGAAGTTATTGGAGAGGTAACTGATAGTGGAAGAATGGAGATATTTTGGTATGGAGAGAAAGTTGCAGATATTCCAGTAGCTCCTGTGAGTGAAGAGGCTCCAGAACTTGATAGACCAGTTAAAAGACCTGCTTATTTAGATGAGATAAAAGATATTAAAGTTGACTTAGATAGTGTTGATATTGATGAAGCATTCTTAAAATTAATCTCCTCTATTGAGGTGGTTGATAAAAATTGGGTATATAGACAATATGACTCATCTGTTTTGACTAACACTACTAAATATCCCGGTTCACTTGATGCAAGTTCTATTAGAGTAAAAGAGAGTAATAAAGCTATTGCTATGAGTAGTGATTGTAATGTAAGATACTGTTATATTGATCCATTTAAAGGAGCTGCTCTTGCAGTGATGGAGAGTGGTAGAAATGTTGCAATGAGTGGGGCTACTCCAAAGGCTATTACAGATTGTTTAAATTTTGGAAATCCTGAAAATCCAGAGGTGATGTGGCAATTTGCCAAGGCATGTGAAGGCATTAAAGAAGCGTGTGAGAAGTTAAATACGCCAGTAGTAAGTGGAAATGTATCTTTATATAATGAGACTGATGGTATTAGTATCTATCCTACTCCATCAATAGCGATGGTTGGAGTAAATGATGATGCTACAAAGGTATTAAAAAGCCACTTTATAAATAATGGGGATTTAATTGCTTTAGTTGGGAAAAGTAAAGGTGAATTTGGAGGAAGTTTATATTTAAAAGAGCTGTTTGGACAAATAGCAGGCTCTATAAGTGATTTAGATTACGAAAGAGAGCTAAAACTTTGGAAATTTGTAATTGAAGCAAATAGAAAATCTCTATTAAATAGTGCTAAAGATATAAATGTAGGGGGCTTAGCAGTTGCCTTATATAAAATGGCTATGGTTGGAGATAGGGGTGCTAATATTAAAACCTCTTTTGATAATAAAAGATATATATTTGAAGAGAGTCCATCAAGAGCAATAGTAACTTTTAATAGAGAAAATAGAGAAGAATTAGAAAATTTAGCAAAAGAGATAGGTATAGAGTTTGAAATAATTGGAGAGGTTGGAGGAGATAAATTAATAATAGATTCACTTAGCTATCATTTAGATAATCTAAAAGATATCTATTTTAATAGATTTAGAGAAATTATTGAGCAAGATCTATAAAATAAAGGGGCGAGATGGCTAAATATTTATTAATATTAATATTCTTTTTAGAGGCAATTTTTGGCTTTTCTTTTAACTTTTTTAAAAAGAGCCAAGATAATATATTAGCTCTAAGTTGGCATAATACATTTTGTGAATTTAAACCAAATAAAAAAGAGTGTAAAATTGATCTTTATAATAATAGATTAGTACTTCATGGACTTTGGCCCTCTAAAAGCTACTGTGATGTTCCTAAAGATATTATTAAATTAGATAAGTCAAAAAGATGGAGTGCCCTTCCACCTTTAAATTTGGATGAATCTTTAAAAAAAGAGCTTCTTATATATATGCCAGGAGCTCTTTCATATTTACATAGACATGAATATTATAAACATGGGAGCTGCTATAGTAAAGATCCAAATAGATACTTTAGAGATGCTATCTCTCTTACAAAAGAGATAGATGAGTCAAAAATTGGAGATTTTTTAAGAGAAAATATTGGAAAGAGAATTAGAATAAATCAAATTCAAAATATTTTTGGAAAAATATATGGAAGAGAGAATAGATTTAAAATTGCAATCTTTTGTAATAGAGGACTATTAAAAGAGATTAGAATCTCTCTAAAAGGTAAAGGGGATAAAATTAAAGATCTATTAAAAGGAGCAAAAAGAATTAGAGGCAATTGTGTAGAAGCAATTGTAGATGGAGCAGGGCTATTTAGGAAAAGGAGGAGATAAAACTATCTTTTATCTTTTTTAATCTCTCTTAATACATAAATAGAAGCTACAACAATTACTGCGGCAAATAAAATAAGAGAAAAATAAAAAGCGCTTTTATGAGCTTTTGCTCCCTCTCCAAATATATATCCAATTAATAACATAAAAGAGACCCAAATTGTATTTGCTAAAAGGGTAAGAGGTATAAAGTAGCTTAATTTCATATGAGATAATCCTGCAGGAATAGATATATATTGTCCAAGTCCCGGAGTAAGAGGGGCTAAAAAGACAGATATCTTTCCATGTCTTCTAAAAAATTTAGTTACTCTTGCTAAAAGTCTTCTTTTTACAAATTTTCTTGCTATAAATTTTGCAAAATAGTAGTTAAAGAGAGCTCCACTTAAACTTCCTAAAGCTCCAAAAATAATTAGCAAAATTAGATTTTTTTGACCAGTTGATGCAAGATAGCCAGATGGAATAAGTAAAATTTCACTTGGTACTGGAATAAAGGTACCTACTAAAAACATATATAGATATACTCCAAAATAACCAGTATGTTCAGCAAATAAAAGTAGTAAATCAACAATCTCTTTTAACAATGGCTCTCCTTTAAAAACTATTAAAAGATTATAGCAGATGGATAATTTTTAAAAGATGTTATAGGTGGTATAATTGCAAAAAAAATTGCAAAAGGATAATTATGGGACGAGCTTTTGAATATAGAAAAGCTGCTAAATTAAAAAGATGGGGAACAATGTCACGCCTCTTTCCAAAACTTGGAAGAATGATTACTATTGCTGCAAAAGAGGGCGGACCTGATCCTGAAATGAATCCAAAGTTAAGAACTGCTATTTTAAATGCAAAAGCTCATAATATGCCAAAAGAAAATATTGAGGCTGCAATTAAAAGAGCTTTAGGAAAAGATGGAGCTCAGATTAAAGAGATTGTATATGAAGCAAAAGGTCCTCATGGTACTTTAATGTATATTGAGTGTGCCACTGATAATCCTACAAGGACAGTTGCAAATATTAAGGCAATATTAGCAAGAAATTCGGGAGAGTTATTAACAAGTGGATCTTTAGATTTTATGTTTAGTAGAAAAGCTATATTTGAGTTTGATAAAAGAGATGATATAGATTTAGATGAGTTAACATTAGAGTTAATAGATTATGGAGTAGAAGATATTGAAGAGGATAAAGTTCCCCAGGAAGATGGAAGCGATAAAGAGATTATAAGAGTAATTGGTGATTATAAATCTTTTGGAGAAATAAATAAAGCTTTAGAAGAAAGAGGTATAGAGATAAAAAAAGCTCAATTACAAAGAGTTCCAAATATGCCATTAGAGCTTACATATGAACAGATGGATGATGTGACTGCTCTTATTGAAAAATTAGAAGATGATGAGGATGTTCAAGCCGTATATACAAATTTAGCATAAAAGAGGAGATTATCTTTTAATCTCTCTTTTATTTGTAATTTGTTGAAGATAGTCTGAGAGTTGAATAAGTAAGAATGTTACTAAAAATATAAAAAATCCTGGAAAGAAACTAACCCACCATGCTATCTCCATTACACTCTTTCCATCGCTTAAGATAGAACCCCAGCTCATTTGAGGCGGCATAATTCCAAGACCAAGGAAGCTTAAAGAACTCTCAGCCAATATTGCTCCACTTACTCCAAATGTAAAACTAATAAAAAATATAGGAGCTAAAGCTGGAAGGAAATATTTAAATATTATCTTAATTGTTGGCACTTTTGCTACTTTTAATATTTTAATATAAGGAGAAGAGGCTATCTTAAAACTCTCACTTCTAATTAATCTTGCAGTAGACATCCACCCTGTAATTGATATTACAACTATTAATATTAATGTAGAAGCTGGCATATAAGAAATAAGAGTTAAAAGTAAAAAGAATGTAGGAAAAGTTAAAAATAGATCTACAATTACCACAAAACTCTTATCCCACCATCCTCTAAAATATCCAGCACTAACTCCCATAATTAGACCTATTAAAGAGGAGATAATAGCTGAGCCTACGCCAATTATTAAAGATACCTTTCCACCTTCAATGACTCTTGCTAAAATATCTCTTCCAAGTCTATCTGTTCCAAATGGGTGTGCAAAAGATGGAGGAGATAATATAGCATCTTTATTAAATTTATATGGAGATTGATGCCAAATTAGATCTCCAAAAAATGTAAAAAGTACAATGGCTATTAAGAGAGTTAAAAATATAATTATGCTTTTTTTACTCATTATCTTCTCTTTTATAGTAACTAAGAGTGCTTTTGCCAAATTTTCTTGATTTTATTTTTATTAGATTTCCTATTTTTTGAGGAAATTCTATTTGTGAAAAGTGCTCAACAATAACCATATATACAAAATCATCTTTTAATTTCTCAATTAAATCTATACTTTTTTTATATATATCCTCCATTCCCTCCCTTATATTAAAAGGTGGATCAAAATAAAATATGCTCTTAATGCCTTTTTCTTTAAGGTTATTATAGATAGTATCAAATATCTCAAAACTATCACTATTGTATGCTTTTGATCTCTCTTTATCTATAATTTCTATATTTTTTTTTAAAATATTATAAACATCTCTATCTTTTTCTATAAAATAGACCTCATTTGCCCCTCTGCTTAATGCTTCAAGTCCTACACTTCCACTTCCTGCAAAAACCTCTACAAAATTTAATCCAATAATATCTTGCTGGAGTGTATTAAATAGAGATTCTCTAAGAATAGATTTTGAACTTCTTGTTGTAGGAGTATCTGGTATAGATATTCTTTTTCCTTTATATTTTCCACTAATTATTGGAATTTTAAACTCTTTAAGCCTTTTTTTACCTCTCATTAGAGACCTTTTGATAAAATGTTAACAGAGTAAAATTATAACAAAAGAAGGAAATCTCTTGCCTAATATTGAGATCGAA
>JAADEA010000030.1 GCA_013153675.1 Campylobacterota bacterium | reverse complement strand
AAACATTTCAAAATCCTTTTTAATCTCTAATTTTAAAGAGGATTATACTAAATTTTCAAGAAATAAGCTCAAATAGTAAGTTTAGGCTAATTTGCTAAAATTATGCTCTATTTGGAAGGAGTCTTTCTTCTCCTTATAATTTTTGTAGCTAAGGAAAATTAATGAAGACAATTACTATTATTGATACTTTTGCATTTTTTTTTAGAGCCTATTTTGCCCTTCCTCCTCTAAAGAGTAGAGACTCCTTTCCAACAGGACTTTTAACAGGGTTTATAAATTTTATTCATCAGCTTCAAAGAGAGCATGCTACTGATTATATTATATTTGCTCTTGATAGTGAGAGATCTTTTAGAAAAGAGATATATCCGTTATATAAAGCAAATAGACCAACTCCTCCAGAAGATTTAATGAAACAGCTTCCAATAGCCATTAGTTGGATAGAGAAGATGGGATTTGCAAATATCTCTATTGATGGATATGAGGCAGATGACGTAATTGCCTCAGTTGCAAAGAGAGCAAAAGAGAGTAATATTCAAGTAAAAATTGTCTCTTCAGATAAAGATCTATATCAGCTTTTAGATGATAGGGGAATATTTTTATATGATTGGGTTAAGAAGATTTTAATTGATGAGAAAAAATGTGTAGAAAAATTTGGGGTAGAGCCAAGAGATTTTGTAGATTTTCAAGCATTAGTTGGCGATAGCTCTGATAATGTGCCAGGAGTTGCTGGTATTGGACTAAAGAGTGCTTCTAAGTTAATAAATGAGTATAAAAATTTAGAAAATATTTATGCCAATATAGATGAAATTAGTCCAAAAAGAGTTCAAAAATTATTAATTGAAGGAAAAGAGAATGCCTTTTTATCAAGAGAACTTGTTAGATTAAAAGATGATATTTTAAAAGATTTAGATTTTGAAAAGTTTAAATTTGAAGATAGAAACTATTTAGAGATGTTAAAAGATGAGTTTATTAAATATGATATGAATCAAGCTCTAAGATGGGCACAAGACTCTTTAGAGCCAAAATATTTAAGAGAGCAAAAATCAAAAATAAATAATATTAAATTCAAAACTCATATTTTAACAAACAAAGAGAAGTTATTAGATATTATAAATAATATTTCAAAAGATGAGATTGTCTCTTTTGATACAGAGACAGACTCTTTAGATACAAATGTGGCAAATATTATTGGTTTTTCCTTCTCTTTTGATAGAGAAAATAGCTATTATGTTCCAATTGCTCATAACTATTTAGGAGTAGAA
The DNA here is from genome assembly GCA_013153675.1 of Campylobacterota bacterium. The sequence continues at coordinate 7,391 of JAADEA010000030.1, read as the reverse complement.
GAGCAGTTGCCAAAAGAAGATGCAAAAGATATTTTAAAACTTCTATTATCAAAAAAAATAGTTGGGCAAAATATTAAATTTGATTTAGAAGTTATCTATAAAAACTTTAATTTAAATAGAGTAGAGCCTTTTGGAGATAGTATGATTTTAGCTTGGCTATTGGAGCCAGGATCAAAGGTGGGTCTCGATTTTTTGGCTAAAAAGTTTTTAAATTATAATATGCAATCTTACTCTGATACTGTAAAAAAAGGAGAAGATTTTTCAAGTGTAGATATTAAAAGTGCTGCCTTTTATGCAAGTGAAGATGCTTTTATTACAAGAGAACTCTATTTTAAACTTATAGATATTTTTAAAAATGCAAAATTAGATGAGCTTTTAAAAGAGGCAAAAGAGGTAGAGTTTCCATTTATTAATGTATTAGTTGATATGGAGATGGAGGGTATAAAAGTAGATATTAACTATTTAAGTGAGTTTAAAAAAGAGCTTGAAGAGGAGATTGAAAAGTTAACTCTTCTTATTTATAAAGATGCAAATATGGAGTTTAATATTAAATCTACTCAGCAGTTATCAAAAGTACTATTTGAACATTTAGGTTTAAAAGGAATAAAAAAGACAAAGAGTGGATATAGCACAAATGAGAGTGTTTTAGAGAGTTTAAAAGATAAACATCCAATTATTGAAAAGATTTTAAAATATAGAGAGATGCAAAAGATTCTTAGCACATATATAACTCCTCTTTTAAGGATGGGGAAAAAAGATAAAAATCATCGAATTAGAAGCTCTTTTTTACAAACTGGAACCTCTACTGGTAGATTATCTTCTAAAAATCCAAATCTTCAAAATATTCCTGTAAGAACCTCTTTGGGCAAAAGGGTAAGAAGAGCATTTATAGCAAAGGATGGATATTCATTAGTCTCAATAGACTATTCTCAAATAGAGTTAAGACTTTTGGCTCATTTTAGTCAAGATAGAGCATTAATGGAGGCTTTTATAAATAATGAAGATATTCATCTCTCAACGGCTATAAAGTTATTTGGAAAAGAGAGAGCCAAAGAGATGAGAGATTTTGCTAAATCTATCAATTTTGGTTTATTATATGGTATGGGTCCAAGAAAATTGGCTGGAGAGTTAAAAATTTCACAAAAAGAGGCAAAAGAGATTATAGAAGCATATTTCAATACTTTTCCCACAGTAAAAAATTATCTATCTTCTATTGAAGAGTTTGTAAAACAAAATGGTTATATTGAGACTTTATTAAAAAGAAGAAGAGTATTTAATTTAGATAATGCAAATGCAATGGTTAAATCTGCTATTTTAAGAGAGGCTGTAAATAGTGTTTTTCAAGGAAGTGCTGCTGATTTAATAAAACTTGCTATGCTTGATATTGATAGTTTAATATATGAAGAGAATTTAGATGCAAAAATTTTGCTTCAAATTCATGATGAGTTAATTTTTGAGATTAAAGAGAGTGAAGCTAATAAAATTGCTAATAGATTTAAATATTTAATGGAGAATATCTATCCTTTAAATATTCCTTTAAAGTGTTCTGTATCTATTGGGAAAAGTTGGGATACGCTTAAGTAGAACTTAAATTTATAATCCCTTTATAATCTTTACTCCCTCCTAATATGAAAAAAAATACAATATGATTGGTTTTTCCAACAATTTTAAGGGAGTATGGATGTTAAAAAAGATATTTTCCATGAAAATAGCAGTAATTTTAATGTTAATATTTGCTATTTCAATAGGAGTAGCTACATTTATAGAAAATGATTATGGTACCCAAACTGCAAGAGCTCTTATATATAATGCAAAGTGGTTTGAGTTTTTATTATTCTATTTTAGTGCTACTATCTTATACAATATTTTTGCATTTAAAATGTATAAAAGATCAAAATGGCCTCAGTTAACTTTGCATATTGGTTTTTTATTTGTAGCAGTTGGTGCGTTGGTTACAAGATATATAGGATATGAAGGGATTTTGCATATTAGAGAGAATGCTACCAAAGATTATATAGTAAGTGATACTATGAATTTAACCGTAGCAGCAAGAAAGAGCGATTCTAATGAGAGTACACTTTTATATCAAGAGCCTATATTTTTATCATCTTTAGGAGAGAATAGTTTTAAAAAGAGCTTTAAATATGATAATCAGGAGATAAAAGTTGAACTTTTAAAATATTTTCCATCTCTATCAAAAGAGGTAGTAGAAGATAAAAATGGAGATGAGATTTTAAAATTAAGAGTCTCAAAAAGAGGTGTAAAAGGTGAAGATTACTTTTTAGAAAAAGGAACTATATTAGATTTTGGAGATTATAGGTTAAATTTTAGTTCAAAAGATATTAAAGATGGAGATATTTTAATTAAGAAAGAGAATAATAAACTCTTTTTTAAAGCTCCATTTGATGTGGACTATTTTGTTATGCAAAGTGGTGAGAGTGGAAAGTTGCCAAAAGATAAGTGGCATGAGCTTCAATTAAAAAGACTTTATCAATTTAATGGAAATTCTATTGTATTTGCATCTATTAAGAGAGGTAAAATAAAAGAGATCTCTCCATCACTAAAACCTCTTCAAAATAAGCCTCAAGTTGCAAGATTTAAGGTAAGTGTGGGTAATGAGAGCAAAATAGTGGAGTTAGAAGGATTTAGAGGGGCATTTGGAGAGCCAAAAGTTATAACATTAAATAATTATGATATCTATTTAAGATATGGAGCAAAGGTATATAAGCTTCCTTTTAAAGTAAAATTAAATGATTTTGAAATAGAGAGATATCCTGGTTCTATGAGCCCATCCTCATATTCAAGTTGGGTAGAGATAGATGATAAAGAGATGAATAAAAAATTTAAATATCACATATATATGAACCATGTATTAGATTATAGAGGTTATAGATTTTTCCAAAGTTCATATGATATGGATGAGAAAGGTTCTGTTTTGTCTGTAAATCATGATCCTGGAACATTAATTACATATATTGGGTATATACTCCTTAGTATAGGATTTTTTTGGGGTTATTTCTCAAAAAATGGAAGAATTGCTCAGTTAAGAAGAAAACTTGAAAAATTAAAAGGAGTAGGAGCTATATCGATAGTAGCTCTCTTTTTAGGAGCAAATAGTTTATATGGAGCAAAGGTAGATATTTCGGCTCTAAATAAAGAAGAGTTAAAGATTCTACATGGAATTGATCAAAAACATGCTGATAATTTTGCAAGAGTTATTGTGCAAGATAGCAGTGGTAGAATGAAACCAATGGATACTCTCTCAAGAGAAATTCTCCATAAAATTGCAAGAAAAAATGATATTGATGGAGTAGATCCAAATCAATTTCATATCTTAATGCTTGTTTATCCAACTATTACTCAAAAAATTAAATTTATAAAAGTTAACCATCCAGCTATTATGAAGATGTTGGGCTTACCAAAAGATTCTAAATATGCTTCATATAACGATTTTTTTGATAATAATGGTAATTATAAACTTCAAAGTAGAGTTTTAGAGGCTTCAAGAAAAAGAAGTGCTCTAAGAGGTAAGCTTGATAAGGAGCTAATAAAGGTAGATGAGAGGGTAAATATTTTATATATGATATATAAATATGACCTTTTTAGAGTCTTTCCAAAACCACAAGATCCAAATAATAGATGGTATTCTCCTATAAAAGCAATGAGTGCCTTTAAAGGCAAAGAAGGAAAGATGGTTGGTCTAATTACTATGAGCTATTTTAAAAGTGTAATAGATGGGGTAAAAAGTGGTAATTGGAAAAAGGCAAATGAAGCTATTGATGTAATTAAAAAGTATCAACATTTCTATGGAAGTAAGGTAATTCCATCTAAAAAAAGAGTAGAGATGGAGATTTTATATAATAAATTAAATATTTTTTCACGGTTAACTTTAGTTTATATTTTAGTGGGTCTTTTTTTATTAGTAATTGCATTTATTAAGATATTAAAGCCAAATAGAGAATTTAGAGGTGTTACAAAAGCTGCTTTATATATTTTATACTTAGCTTTTGTTGCCCATACTTTAGGACTTATTTTAAGGTGGTATATAGCAGATCATGCTCCATGGTCTAATGCTTATGAGTCTATTATCTATATCTCTTGGGCAACTGTACTTGCTGGATTTGTCTTTGCAAGAAAATCACCAATTACTTTGGCAGCTACCTCTATTTTAGGGGGAATTTTTCTTTTTGTGGCTCACTTAAATTGGCTTGATCCTCAAATTACCAATTTGGTTCCTGTATTAAAATCTTATTGGTTAATGATACATGTGGCTGTAATTACGGCAAGTTATGGATTTTTAGGGCTTGGAGCTTTACTTGGATTTATTACTTTAATTTTAATGATTATTCAAAAAAGAAGTTCTAATAGCAATATTCCAAAGGCTATAAAAGAGCTTACTATTATTAATGAAATTACCCTCTTAATTGGACTTGGTTTAATTACTATTGGAAACTTTTTAGGAGCTGTATGGGCAAATGAGAGCTGGGGAAGATATTGGAGCTGGGACCCAAAAGAGACTTGGGCGGCTGTTACTATTTTGGTTTATGCAGCAATAGTTCATATGAGATATATTCCAAAATTAAATGATATCTATATATTTAATGTTGCTGCTTTACTTGGATATTCATCAGTTATTATGACCTATTTTGGAGTAAATTACTATTTAAGTGGTCTTCACTCTTATGCAGCAGGAGATCCTGTTCCAATTCCAAGCTGGGTATATCCTGCTATTGGAGTAATTTTTATTATAATTCTTTTAGCCTATCCTCCAAAAGGAAAAAGGTATAGGCTTTAATTAAGATTAATAGATTAAAATATCTCCATTAATTTGTCCCCATCGCTTAACTGGATAAAGCAGAGCCCTCCTAAGGCTTAGCTGGAGGTTCGAGTCCTCCTGGGGACACCATGGAGAGCTATGGATTTAAGTAAGGTTAAAAAGCTATTAGATAGAGAGCTTGCTTTTAGAAATAGTAAAGATGAACTCTCTTATCAAAAACCAGACCCATTAATGATAGCAAGAAGGTTTAAAGATCCTTATATCTCATTAATTGCAGCTTTATTTGCTTATGGAAATGCTAAATTAATAGTAAAATTTTTAGATTCTCTTCCATTTTTTTTATTAGATGAAAAAGAAAGCACTATTAAAAAAGAGCTTGATAGATTCTATTATAGATTTCAAAATATAGAAGATGTGGCAAATATTTTTATTACTATTAAAAGATTAAAAGATTATTCAATCGAAGATATAGTCTATGAAGGATATAAAAAGCAAAATAGTTTAGTGGATGGATTGTTTAATTTAATAGAGCATATTTATAAGTTAAATGATTATAGAAGTTTTGGTTATAACTTCTTTTTTGGAAAAGTTCCTACATCTATTTCAAAGGCTGGCACATTTAAGAGATATTTTATGTATTTTAGATGGATGGTTAGAAAAGATAATTTAGATATGGGTCTTTGGAACAAGATAGATAGAAAAGATCTTATTATGCCATTAGATACCCACTCATTTAATATTTCAAGAAAACTATCTCTTTTAAGCAGAAAAAGTTGTGATTTAAAAGCTGCATTAGAGGTAACACAAAATTTAAAAAAATTTGATCCTAATGATCCAATAAAATATGATTTTGCTCTATATAGGATTGGACAAGAGAAGATTTTATAATAAATATAAAGCAAAAAATAGATATAATTTCCCAAAATTTTATTAAAGGCTGGCAATGGAAGGCGTATTTACCTATATTGGAGCATTAGTAGGACATAATGAGCACCTTGTATTGGTAGGGCATCTTTTAATTGTAGCTGCTTTATCACTATGGGTAGCTACAAAAGCGACTAAACATTTAACTGCAGTTCCAAAGGGATTGCAAAATGTTATGGAAGCCTATTTAAATGGTGTAATTGCTATGGGAAAAGATGTTATTGGTGAGAAACTTGCAAGAAAATATTTGCCATTAGTAGCTACAATTGGTATTTTTGTATTTTTCTCAAATGTTTTAGGAATTATTCCAGGTTTTGAATCTCCAACGTCAAATATTAATGTAACACTAACTTTAGCAATAATTGTATTTGTATACTATAATTATGAGGGTATTAAAAAGCAGGGATTAGTTCACTATTTTGCTCACTTTGCTGGACCAGTAAAGTGGCTATCTCCATTAATGTTCCCAATTGAGATTGTATCTCATATATCAAGAATTATCTCTCTTAGTTTCCGTCTTTTTGGAAATATTAAAGGGGATGATCTATTCTTGTGGGTATTATTAATGCTTGTACCATGGATTGTACCTCTTCCTGGATATGTTTTATTGACATTTTCTGCACTTTTACAAACTTTTATCTTTATGATCTTAACTTATGTATATTTAGCTGGTGCAGTAGCGCTTGAGGAGGAGCATCCAGAAAAAGCTCCAGATCCAGTAGTAGATACTATGGGAGCAGTTTAATATATGCATCTAAAGCCAAAGTATATTAATGCCCTTATAAATATCTTTATAGGGGTGGCTTGGGCTATTGCCCTTATTGGCTTTATAAAAGGTTTTGTCACCTCTTATGGAAGTAATTTTTTTGTAAAACTAATTGATGGTTTTATATTCTCTATTCCTGGCTTATTTCTCCTTTTATTAATTGAGTTTATATATGCAAAATTTATTTTATTAGAAGAGACAAGAAAACAAAGAGAGATTTTAAAAGAGATTTTAAAGAGTTTGCAAGAGAAAAGTAGTGATTAGATATGCAATTACTTCTCCTTTAACATATAATCGTAATAATCCAAAAATATACTTTGATTCTATTAAAGATAAAGCAGATTTTGTTTTATATAGGGATTTAGAGATAGATAGCTATCCTTTTTATGCAAAAAAATTTATTGAATTTGGTAAAAATTATCCATTTAAACTCTTTTTACATCAAGATATATCTTTAGCGAAAAATTTAGGTGCTTTTGGAATACATTTAAAATCTACTCAAATAGATAAAATAAAAGAGGCAAAAGAGGATCTTTTTGTTATAGTAAGTACTCATTCTATTGATGAGGTATTAAAAGCTCAAGAGATGGGGGCTAATATGGTTACTTTTAGCCCTATTTTTTATACTCCAAATAAGGGAGAACCAAAAGGAATTGAAAAATTAAAAGAGGTTATTAGATTATCTAATATTCCTATTATTGCTTTAGGTGGAATTGTAACACCTTATCATATTAAAGCTATTAAAGATAGTGGTGCAGCTGGATTTGCCTCTATTAGATATTTTAATAGTTCTCTTTAAAGAGCTTCAAGATATAATTATTCCCAAAAATAATATTATTTTTAAGGATAGTTTAGATGTTTGAAGCAGTAATTGGGTTGGAGGTTCATGTTCAATTAAATACAAAAAGTAAGATATTTTGTTCT
>JAADEA010000040.1 GCA_013153675.1 Campylobacterota bacterium | reverse complement strand
TGATATATCTATATTTCTCATTACAGGACCTGGATGCATAATCATAATATCTCTATCTTTTATTAACTCTTTTGTAATACAGTAGTGTTTAGCATATTCATTATAATCTTCAAATATTGGTTTTTTATGTCTTTCAAGTTGAGCTCTTAGACTCATAATAATATCTACTTCATCAATTATATCTTCAATATTTTCAAATTTTGGTAAATTAATATCTGGCATAAATGGTTTTGGTGCTACTAAATATACTTTAAGTCCCATTCTTTGTAAAAGTTCTATATTACTTGCAGCTACTCTTGAATTGATAATATCTCCTATTATTGCTATTTTTTTCCCTTTTATATCTCCATTGAACTTTTCATATATAGTAAATAGATCTAAAAGAGCTTGAGTTGGATGGGCAAAGTTTCCAGCTCCAGCATTAATTACAGGAGAGAGATTTAATTTTGCAAGCTCTAATGGTGTATTATTTTGGCTATGTCTTACAATAATAGCATCTGGTCCCATAGCACATAGATTTAAAAATGTATCAGTTAGACTCTCTCCCTTTTTTGTAGAGCTTTTTGAAGGGTCAAAATGAACCACACTTGCACCAAGTCTCTTTGCTGCTACTTCAAAGGAGCTTCTTGTTCTTGTAGATGGCTCAAAAAATAGAGTCATTATTAATTTATCTTCTAATAATTTAGGGGCTTTTTTCTCTTTAAACTCTTTTGCTTCTTTAAATAACCTTTCTATTTGGGAGGTGGTTAGATCTTTTGTAGTAATTAGATGCTGCATAGAGTCCCTTTTTTAAAGTGTAATTATACGCTAATTTTTCAAAAGTGAAATTAATGGCTCTTTTAGATTTTCAAGTGTATAGTATTTTTTAAAATAATCATCATAAAATGGTTTTGTTATACTATAAAAACTTTTATCTTGCACATTTATAACCCACTTAAATTTTAATTTTTTAGATTTTAAAAATTCAATATTTAATAGGGTTTCATTTATAGATCCAAGATAAGATGGGACAACTAAAAGAGTATTTGCTCTAAAAATCTCTATTAGATCAACCATAAAGAGATTTAACTCTATTGGTACCATTAATCCTCCAGCTCCTTCAATTAATACAATATCGCTCCTATCTTTTATCTTTTGATAACTATTTATAAGCTTTTTAATGGAGATTTTTATATCCCCTTTTGCTACATAAGGAGCTGCTGGAAGGCTAAATTGATATGGTACAATATCATCTAAAGTTAGATCTTTTAAATTGGGATTAACTTTTTTGGCTTTTTCAAAAAGTAAATAGCCATCATTAGGGATATCTTTTACGCCACTTTCAATAGGTTTAAAAACACCTACTCTTAGGTTCTCTTTGGATAAAATATCAATTGCCATAAGAGCAGTAAATGTCTTTCCAATACCAGTAGATGTGGCGCTAATAAAGATATCTCTCATTAATTTATCCTTTTGGAAAATCTGTAATATCCTCTTGCAAAAAGTTTAAAATTTTGTATAATAGAGTATAGATTGTAGCAAATTAATGTAAGGAGAAGTTAATTTGGATAGCCAAATAGCCATAGTAAATTCTCTTTTAGGAGATACAAAAGAGAAAGAGGATGTAAAGGATGAGCTCTCTTTAGATGAGCCTCCTATGTATAAAGTTATTTTACATAATGATGATTATACAACTTTTGATTTTGTAATTAGGGTATTACAAACTATTTTTCATAAATCTTTTGAAGAGGCACAAAAAATTACATTAGATATTCATAATAAGGGAAAAGGTGTTTGCGGTATCTATACTTTTGAGATAGCGCAAACAAAGGTATATCAAGTAAAAACATTGGCTAAAAGTGAGGGATTTCCTCTTTTAGCTACAATGGAAGAGGATATATAAAGGATAGAATATGATTAGTATAGGATTAAATGAAGTATTTTCAAAAGCAGTTACATATGCAAAAGAGAACAAACATGAATATTTAACAATAGAACATATATTTTGGGCAATTTTACACTCTAAAGAGGGAAAGAGTATATTGAGTAATTTAGGTGCAAATATTGCTAGATTAAAACATAGAATTGAAGCTCATCTTCTAAAGAGTATACCAAAATTAGAATATAGTGCAGATCCAATAGAGACTCTTGCTCTCTCAAAGGCGGTAAATGATATGATAAATCATGTACATTCTGCCGGAAAGAAAGAAGCAGATATTGCTGATATGTTAGTATCTATTGCTTCTCAGAGTAAGAGTTATGCTCAATATCTTCTCTCAAAAGAGGGAATTGATAGATTAACTCTAATTGAGTATATATCACATCCATTTGAAGATAGTGATGATATTAAAGTTAAAAAAGATGATAAGAAAAAATCTTTTCCAAATTTGGAAAATTATACGGTAGAGTTGGTTGAGCTTGCAAAAAATGGAAAAATTGATCCAGTAATTGGGAGAGAAAATGAAATAGAGAGGCTAATGCAAATTCTTTGTAGAAGAAAGAAGAATAATCCTATTTTAGTAGGAGAGCCAGGAGTTGGAAAAACAGCAATTGTAGAAGGGCTTGCTTTAAAGATAGCATCAGGCGATATTCCAAATGTTTTAAAGAATGCAAAAATATATTCTCTTGATATGGGTTCTTTATTAGCAGGAACAAAATATAGAGGAGATTTTGAAAAGAGAATTAAAGATCTTTTAGTAGAGTTAAAAGAGCAAGATGATGCTATATTATTTATTGATGAGATTCACACTTTAATTGGGGCAGGAAGTACAAGTGGAGGTAGCTTAGATGCCTCAAATCTACTTAAACCGGCTCTTGCAAGAGGTGAGATTAAGTGCATTGGAGCAACTACTCATAAAGAGTTTAGGAACTTTTTTGATAAAGATAAGGCTCTATCTCGTAGATTTGGAAAAGTGGATATTAAAGAGCCATCAATTGAGGATACTTTCTTAATATTAAAGGGAGTTCAACAAAAGTATGAAGAGCATCATAAGATAAAATTTAGTGATGAGGCATTAAAAGAGGCTATAGATTTAAGTATAAAATATATGCATGGAAAATTTTTACCAGATAAGGCAATGGATTTAATAGATGATGCGGGAGCTCACTATCTATTAAAAGAAGAGTCTGATAGAGTAGTTGATGCCAATGATATAAAAGATATTGTGGCAAAGATGTTTAATTTACCAACTCAAAAGGTGCAAGAGAGTAGTGTAGATAGATTAAAAAATTTAGAAGATGAGTTAAAAAAGGCAATTGTTGGGCAAGATAAGGCAATTAAAGAGTTAATAAAAGCAATTAAAAGATCATATGCAGGATTAAATAGACCAGATACTCCAATAGGAAGTTTTCTATTTATGGGTCCAACAGGAGTTGGAAAGAGTGCTTTAGCAAAAGAGTTGGCAGATAAACTTGGAATTCATTTTGAGAGACTTGATATGAGTGAATATATGGAAAAGCATGCAGTAAGTAGATTAATTGGTGCTCCTCCTGGATATGTAGGATATGAGCAAGGAGGAATTTTAACAGAGATTATTAAAAAGCATCCTCATACTCTTTTACTATTAGATGAGATAGAAAAGGCTCATCCAGATATTATGAATATTTTGCTTCAAGTAATGGATGGAGCTAAGTTAACAGATAATAATGGAGAGGTAAGTGATTTTAAAAATGTAATTTTAGTAATGACTTCCAATTTAGGAACAAAAGAGGCAAATGTGGTAGGTTTTCAAAAAGATGAATCTATTAAAAGCCATAATGCTCTAAAAGGATTTTTTAGCGCTGAGTTTAGAAATAGATTAAGCGGTGTTATTGAGTTTAATCCTCTCTCTTTAGAGTTAATTGAAAAGATTGTATATATTGAAATTGATAAGTTAAATAAACAGCTAAAGAGCAAAGATATAGAGATATTAATTGATGATAAAGTGGCAAAATATATTGCAAAAAAGGCATATTCAAAAGAGTTTGGAGCAAGAGAGATTTCAAGAGTTATTGATGAAGAGATTAAAGAGAGATTGAGTGATGAGATACTATTTGGAAAGTTAAATAAAGGAGGTAGAGTAAAGGCTACTTTAAGAAAAGATAAGATCTCCTTTAAATTTGAGGATAGTAGTGAAGAGAAAAAGTAAAAGATATATAGTAGTTCCTCTTGGATTTGATTATATATTTCCAAATCCAAGATATGCTCCAAAAGAGGGGCTTTTGGCATATGGAGGGGATTTAGATCCAAATAGAATTATTGCAGCTTATAAAAGAGGAATTTTTCCATGGTTTAATGAGGGAGATCCAATCCTTTGGTGGTCTCCTGATCCAAGATTAGTTTTATATCCAAAAGAGTTAAAAGTATCAAAATCTTTTAGAAGGGTTCTTAGAAATAGAGAGTATAAAGTGGTATTTGATGCAAACTTTAAAGAGGTTATCTATAATTGTGCTAAGATTAAAAGAAAAGGGCAAAGAGGTACATGGCTTATAGAGCCGATGCAAGAAGCCTATATTGAACTTTTTAAAAGAGGCTTTGCTCATAGCGTAGAAGTATATGAAAAAGATGAGTTAATAGGTGGGCTTTATGGGCTTGCTCTTGGAAGAGCATTTTTTGGAGAGTCTATGTTTTCATTAAAAAAAGATGCATCAAAAATAGCTCTAAAAGCTCTAAGTGATGTTTTAGCAAGTAGAGGATATGATTTTATCGATTGCCAGGTTCCAACTGATCATCTTCAAAGAATGGGAGCTAAGCTTATTAGTAGAGATCAATTTTTAGATGAGCTTGAAGAGGCTTTAAAAAAAGAGAGTGATCTGGGAAGTTGGCATAATTTTAGATGGGAGTATAAAGATGAGAGAGATAAATAAAGATAGAAGTTTCTCTTTATGGCTTGATTTTATTGAGAGAGATTTTTTAAAAAATAGATTTATAGAGTTAATAGAGGATGATATAATAAATGGAGCTACTTCAAATCCTTCTATTTTTGCAAATGCTATTAAAAATTCAAAAGCATATATAGAAGATCTAAAAAGTTTAGAGAATCTTTCTCCAAAAGAGAAGTATGAGGCATTAGCTATTAAAGATATTAAAAGTGGAGCAATTGCTCTAAGAGCTCTTTATGATGAGGGAAGGGAGGGTTATATTAGTATCGAAGTTGATCCATTTTTAGCAAATGATGCAAAAGAGAGTATTAAAGAGGGGAAAAGGTTATTTAAAGAGATAAATGAGCCAAATGTTATGATTAAAATTCCTGCCACAGAAGCTGGATATGAGGCTATGGAAGAGCTTTTAAGTGATGGAATAAATGTAAATGCTACTTTAGTATTCTCCCCTCTTCAAGCAAAAAAGACAATTGAAGCTATGAAAAGAGGGATAGATAAATTTGAGCAATTTGGAGGAGAGAGAGTAAATGGAGTAATTAGTGTATTTGTAAGTAGGTTTGATAGATTATTAGATCCTATTTTAAAAGAGAAAAATCTTCCTACAAGTAGAGTTGGTGTTTTAAATGGAGCTGCTATATATAATTTAATTGAGAGTTCAAGGGTTCCAGCTGTTAAGACTCTATTTGCAAGTACTGGTGTTAAGAGTGGTCAAAATTTAGAAGCAGACTATTATATAAGAGAGCTTTATGCTCCAAGAAGTATTAATACAGCTCCATTAGAGACAATTGAAGCATATTTAAAAAATGGAGAGGAGGAGAGTTTTAAATTACCAATTCCTCAAGATAAAATAGATAGTTTCTTTAGGGAGCTGGAAGAGAATGGTATTAATATGGATGAGGTATATAATAAATTATTAGATGATGGCTTAAAGGCTTTTGAAGAGGCATTTAAAGGAATTTTAGATCTTTTATCTTAAAGAGATATAATGAGATGGCTATATTTAGTAGCAATATTTGCTCTTTTAGTAGGTTGTGGAGGAGGTGGGGATAGTATAGATAAAAATAGTAATAGATACTATCTTCACACCAATATAACTTCTACAATCTTTTGGGTTGGAGAAGAGGGAAGTAGCGCAAATGGATATATTCCAAATCTTGCAAGTGCTTGGGATAGTATGTGGATGTTAGATTATGGAGGGATTGATGATCCAAATAATAGAAATGGCTACTTTCCGGCAAAATTTACTCCTTTTGAAAATAGTTTTTATGTAGCTTTGCCATTTAATGATTTTGATAAAGATGGAAAAAAGAAAAAAGATCTCTCTTTTATTCCATGGATAGATCAATATCCAAATAGTAATAATATATCTGTATGTAAAAATAGATGGGTAAAGATTATTAAAGGAGATAAAGTAGCTTATGCTCAATGGGAAGATGTGGGTCCTTTTGGAGAAGATGATAAAGATTATGTATTTGGGAGGGCTTTGCCTAAAAATAGAATAAATAATAATGCAGGAATTGATCTATCTCCTGCCGTTAGGGATTACTTAGGATTAAAAGATATTGATAAGGTATCTTGGCAATTTGTAGATGATAAAGATGTTCCAGATGGACCATGGAAGAAGATAGTTACTACTACAAATATTAATTGGGTCTCTTGGTATAAACCATCTATTAATACTACTTGGCAGTTGCAATTACAAGGAGATCTTAATCTATCTTATAATGTAGATTTATATGATATAGATCTTTTTGACTCTTCAAAAGAGGATATTGAGAGATTAAAAAGAGAGGGTAAAAGAGTAATTTGTTATTTTAGTGGAGGGACTTTTGAAGAGTGGAGAGAAGATAGTAGTAAATTTCCAAAAGAGATTATTGGAAACCAATTAAAAGATTGGGAAGGAGAGAGGTGGCTTGATATTAGAAGAGTTGATATTTTGCTGCCTATTATGAAAGAGAGATTAAAGTTGGCAAAAGAGAAGGGATGTGATGGAGTAGATCCTGATAATATGGATGTATATTTAAATGATAGTGGATTTGATATTAGTTATAGTGATCAATTAAGATATAATAAATTAATATCTAATGAAGCTCACAAATTAGAACTGAGTGTAGGTTTAAAAAATGATATGGAGCAAATTGAAGATCTTTTATACTTTTTTGATTTTGAATTAAATGAAGAGTGTCATGAATTTGGTGAGTGTGATTTGCTTGAACCTTTTATTGAAGCAAAAAAACCAGTATTTAATGTAGAGTATAATAAGAAGTATATTGAAGATGAGAATGAGAGAAAAAAATTGTGTGAAGATGCAAAAAGGAGAAATTTTAGGACACTTATTTTGCCAAAAGAGTTAGATGGTAGATTTAGATATAGTTGCGATGATTATTAGGAGCTTAAGTTAAGCTTTATTTTACCAAATAGATAATATAATCGGCGCCTAAAATTTTAAAGAAGGATCTATTAATGTTAGAGGGAAAAATTAGAGAGAGTATCGGGAAGAGCAATGCAAGAAAGCTTCGCCGAGATGGTTATCTAATTGCTAATATCTATGGAAAAGATGTAGATAATGTTCATGCTGCTTTTAAAAAGGGAGATTTTATTAGAACTGTAAGAAATAAAGATAGTCTTGATTTTCCAGTAAAAGTGGGTGATAAAGAGTATAGAGTAGTAATTCAAGAGTATCAATTAGAGCCTGTAACTGGTGATATTTTACATGTAGATTTAAAAGTTGCTAAAGAGGGTGAAATTAGTGACTATTTAGTTCCAATTGAGACAAAAGGAACTCCAAAAGGGCTAAAGAATAAGGGTGTTTTAGTAATTACAAAAAGAAGAATTAAAGTAAGAGGTCCAATTGAAAAGATTCCTGCAAAAATTGTATTAGATGTTAGCGATTTAGATAGAGATGAATCTATCTTAATAAGAGATATTGAGGCGCCAGAGGGTTGTAAATTAATGGATAAACCTCATGTATCTGTATGTGGTGTAATTAAAGCACGCTAAGGATAATAGAGTATGAAATTAATTGCCGGCTTGGGTAATCCAGGCTCGGCTTATAGATATAATAGACATAATATTGGATTTTTAGTAGTTGATTATTTAAAAGATAAATTATCTTGTCAAGATATAACTAAAAAGAGTTTTTTTGGAGAACTCTTTAAATGTAGAGATATTTTGCTATTAAAGCCTACTACTTTTATGAATAATTCTGGCAAAAGTATAAGTGCTGTTAAAAACTTCTATAAAATAGATAATAGTGATATTATAGTAATACATGATGATATAGATCTTCCATTTGGAGCCATTAGAATTAAAAGAGGCGGTGGTAATGGTGGGCATAATGGCTTAAAGTCAATAGACTCTTATATATCAAAAGATTATATAAGAATTAGAGTTGGGGTTGGAAAGCCTCCTAAAAAAGAGATGGTAGCAAGTTATGTATTAAGTGATTTTAATCAAGAAGAGCAAGAGGTATTAGATAGATTGATTAAATATGTAGCTAATATAGTAGAGGCTTTAACTAAAAATCCTTTAGATGTGGTAAAATCTAAATATAGTAAAAAAGATGGTAGCTATTTAAGAGATGTTTAAGATATACTTTAATTACCTTTTTATTAAAGGATTAAAATATTTTTTAATTATTCTATTTGCAATAACTATCTCTGCTGCTTTTATTGATTTGCTTCAAAATATGGGAAAAATTGATGGTTTTAATCTAAGGATTTTATACTTTTTTTATATTTGGGAAGATTTTTTAACTATTTTATACCCTTTGGCTTTTATATTTGGAGTTACTACTACTCTTTTTATTTTAATAGATAAAAATAGTTTTATTGCTCTTTTTTCATTTGGATATAGTAAAGATGATCTATTTAAACCTTTTTTAATT